>JANYDL010000102.1 GCA_025363635.1 Actinomycetes bacterium | reverse complement strand
AAAAGAAAAGCCCCTGAAAATCTCAGGGGCTTTTCGACGGAATCTATTTATTTCAGACGCTCACCAGACACTGCATCGAATAGGTGGATGGCGTTTGGATTGGCAACAACCGAAATTGTTGAACCTGGCTTTGGTGGGCTCTTTGGATCCCAACGCACAATCACTTGTGCACCTTCATCCGTGGCGTTGGCAAATTTCACTGTTGGATCAGCTGGCTTTCCATATACAAAGGCATCTGCACCAAGTTCTTCAACAACTTCCACGAGAACATGGAATCCATCAGAGGCAGGAGTGAAGCCTTCTGGGCGAATACCAACCGTGACGTTGCTACCTGAGTGGGTAGGAACCGGAACAGTGAATGATCCGAGTTGGGCACTTCCATTATTTACCGGAGCCTGAAGTAAGTTCATGGCAGGTGAACCAATAAAGCCCGCAACAAATGCGTTCTTTGGATTGTCGTAAAGATTGCGAGGTGTATCAACTTGCTGTAGCAAACCGTCTTTGAGAACTGCAACGCGATCACCCATGGTCATAGCTTCAACTTGGTCGTGCGTTACATACACTGTTGTAATTCCGAGACGACGCTGTAGTGCGGCAATCTGCGTACGAGTTGCTACACGCAACTTGGCGTCAAGGTTGGAGAGTGGCTCATCCATAAGGAAGACCTGAGGCTCACGAACAATTGCGCGACCCATTGCAACGCGCTGGCGTTGTCCACCAGAGAGAGCCTTTGGCTTGCGATCAAGGTATGGCTCAAGATCGAGAAGCTTTGCCGCTTCGAGTACTCGACGATCGCGTTCTTCTTTTGCCGTTCCAGCGATCTTGAGTGCGAAGCCCATGTTCTCTGCCACGGTCATATGTGGGTAAAGAGCATATGACTGGAAGACCATGGCGATGTCGCGATCTTTTGGAGCGATATTCGTAACGTCACGATCACCGATCAAGATCCGACCGTTATCAATTTCTTCAAGTCCGGCCAACATACGAAGCGAAGTTGATTTTCCGCAACCAGATGGTCCAACCAAAACTAGAAATTCACCATCATTAACGGTGAGATCTAATTTATCTACTGCTGGGATTGTTTGACCCGGGTAAATACGGGTCGCTTTGTCGAATACGACAGAGGCCATGACATAACTCCTTCTCCGGGCAGGTACGTGCCCGACGGTCCGTTGGATGAAGGTCACCGGTGTCGCCCATGAGAGCCACACGCAGACGGTTCTTAGGAGCGAGCCCTAAGCGCCGTGGAGCGGAGAATACGGTATGCGCACCTGCTTATGGAAGGGCGGGCTCAAGAATCGCCGTAGGCGCCTGGTAGATGCCCGATACGCTTGGGCACATGGAAATACGTGTCGCCGCCACACACCTTGAGGGCAGGCCGATTTCTGGACTTTTTGTGGATATTGGGGTTGTCCTGGGCTTGATTCTGCTTGCGGCGCTCTTTGTGGCCGCCGAGATCGCATTGATCTCCCTGCGCGATAGCCAGATTCGCCAGATGGCTACGCGGGGCCGCCGCGGAGCGAGGGTGGCTCATCTGTCAAAAAACCCCAACAGATTTCTTGCCGCAGCCCAAGTAGGAGTGACCGTCTGCGGTTTTCTCTCCGCAGCCCTTGGCGCAGAGCGAATCGGCACTTATGTCGAGCCGTGGCTCGAGGGACGAGGTTTCTCCCCTGGGTGGAGCAACACGATTTCCCTCTTGGGACTCACATTGATCATCGCATATTTCTCATTGGTATTGGGTGAGCTAGTTCCAAAGAGATTGGCACTTTTCCGAACTGAAGCCATTGCTCTGGCATCGGCTCCCAGCATTGATGTTCTTGCTGCATTTTTCCGACCCGTAATTTGGTTGCTCTCGCATTCAACGGATTTTGTTGTCCGGATTTTCGGTGTTGATCCAAAAGAGATTCGCGAACAAATGTCAGAAGAGGAATTACTTGATCTCGTAAGCGGACACGCAGCGCTGACGGACGAAGAACGTGAAATCGTTGAGGAAGTTTTCAATGCAAGCGAGCGACAAGTGCACGAAGTAATGGTGCCACGTACAAAAGTAGATTTTTTGGACGGCTCACTGACAGTCGGCAAGGCCATTGCGCTCGCAGTCGACAGGGCACACTCTCGCTATCCCGTGGTGCGCGGATCGAGTGACGAAGTAGTTGGATTCATTCACGTGCGAGATCTCCTTGATACTTCTCTTGCAGGTAATGGCGAAAAGATTCAGGAGATAGTTCGTCCCATCATGTTCTTGCCTGGCACAAAGGGCGTCCTTCCAGCTCTGACAGAGATGCGAAATCAGCGCCAACATCTTGCGATTGTTCTGGATGAGTATGGTGGAACAGATGGCATCATCACTATGGAGGATTTAGTTGAATGCCTCATCGGAGATATCCGTGATGAATATGACGACGTCAAGGGCGAAGTCCAACACGAAATCCGCACCGGAGATTTTGAAGTCGACGGGTTAATTTCGATGGAGAATTTGCGCGACGAAACTGGGATCGACTTTCCAGATGGACCGTATGAGACTGCTAGCGGATTAGTCGCCCATGCATTGGGGAGAATCCCTCAGATTTCAGATGTGATTGTCGTTGAAGGAGCGCGTATCGCTGTCCTTTCGATGGAGGGTAAACGCGCAGGAGATTTATTAATATCCAGACCTCCCTCACCCGTGGAAGAATGATTACATGACGCGCAAAAGAGTTCTCTCAGGCATTCAGTCGACCGGCGAATCCTTTCACCTCGGCAATTACATCGGGGCAATCCGTCAATGGATTTCGTTGCAAGAAGATTATGAAGTCTTCTATTTCATTGCAGATCTTCACGCCCTAACGGTGGAGACCAAGCCTGAAATATTAAGCAAGAGGACACTGGCCGCTGCCGCCCAACTTTTGGCCCTTGGCGTTGATCACAAGAGGAGCGCTATATTTTTGCAATCTCATATTGCCGCGCATAACCAATTGGGATGGGTTATGGAATGCATGGCCGGCTTTGGTGAGGCCAGTCGCATGACGCAATTTAAAGATAAGTCGCAGAAGAACGGTGCAGATCGAACCGTAGTTGGACTATTTACATATCCTATGTTGCAGGCAGCTGACATCTTGCTCTATCAGGCTGACCTAGTTCCCGTTGGTGAGGATCAAAGACAGCATATCGAGATCACTCGTGATCTTGCGGGTAGATTTAATTCGCGATACGGGACAACTTTTAATTTACCAGAGGCTTTTATTCTCAAATCTGGAGGAAAGATTTTTGATTTACAGGATCCAACTTCAAAAATGAGTAAATCCTCTGGGTCAACTAATGGAGTCTTGGAAATAATGGATGACCCTGCGAAAAACGTGAAGAAAATTAAAGGGGCGACTACAGATATGGGCAAAGAAGTCCGTTTCAATGAGGTGGAAAAACCCGGGATTAGCAATTTGTTGACGATTCAATCGGCACTGACTGGGAAAACGATTCCTCAACTGGAAGATGCTTTTGAAGGCGTGGGTTATGGTGATTTTAAGTCCGCGGTTGCCGAGGCATTCGTTACCTATTTCTCTCCTATCCGTGAGAGGGCGCTGAACTTGCTTGAAGATGAGCCAGCCCTCATTCAGATTTTGCACGAGGGTGCCGCAAAGGCACGGGTAGAAGCTGAAAAGACATTGAATTTGGCTTACACAAACCTGGGTTTGGTGCGCTGAAGAATTTTCGCACGGGCAAAACTTTCTAGTTGTGGTTGAGGGTTTACCGAGATGTTACATGCCACGTCCGGAATCACGCTCCAGCAACTACTTTTCTGGCACTTCGCCGACTAGGCTAACCGAAAATGCCCCATGACAGACATGGGCCCTCCGGGAGGAATAACTTGAGAAAATCATTGCGTTTGGTCGCTGTAGTTGCGGCCACAACCTTTGCAGCTGGCTTGCTGGTCGTCCCCAGTGCAAGTGCAGCATCAAAGGTCAAAGTTGGTGTCGCCTACGACATCGGTGGCCGTGGCGATAAGTCATTCAATGACTCAGCTGCTGCAGGTCTCGATCGTGCGAAGAAGAAGTTTGGCGTATCGGCAAAAGAAGTAACTGTCACCGTTGGTAGCGATTCAGAGCGAGAGGCAAAACTTCGTCTTCTTGCTAGCAACGGATACAACCCAATCATTGCAATCGGCTTTCTTTATGGCGGTCCATTGAAGAAGGTTGCACAAGATTATCCAAAAGTTTCCTTCGCAATTGTTGATGATGCATCCGTTGATCTTCTCAACGTTGCATCACTCGTCTTCGCGGCTGGTCAAGGTTCATACCTAGCTGGTGTTGCGGCCGCTCTTGCTTCTAAGACAGGCAAGATCGGTTATATCGGCGGAGTACGTATTCCATTGCTTCAGGAATTCGAAGCAGGATTTGTTGCCGGTGTGAAGGCAACCAATAAGAAGGCAACTGTTGACGTCAAGTACGTCACAGAGCCACCTGACTTTGGTGGGTTCAATGACCCTGCAAAGGCAAAGGTTATTGCTAACGGCATGATCGATAAGAAGATCGATGTCATTTACTCTGCAGCAGGTGGATCTGGTGCAGGTAACTTTGCAGCAGCCGCAGATGCCGCAGCCGCTGGCAAGAAGGTTTGGACAATCGGAGTCGACTCCGATCAGTACCTCACCGCATCGGCAGCACAGAAGAAGAACATGCTTACCTCCATGACAAAGCGCGTAGATAACGCCGTATATGACGTTATTTCTGAGGCTGTTGCAGGAAGTTCTGTCAACGATGTTATTGACCCAGTCGCTGGAATCTATGGACGTAACTACGATCTTTCACGTGGTGGCGTTGGAGTCTCGTACTCAGGTGGATTCATCAATAAGTACAAGAAGCAAATTGATGCAGCTACCGCAGCAATCATTTCTGGCAAAATTAAGGTTCCAACCAAGCCTTAATCAGCGTTTAGTAGTGGCGTTTCGGTCCAATGAGGAGTTAAATCTCCCCATTGGACCGAACGTTTTTATTGGCGTGGATGTCGCGTCTTTATCTAATGTGTAGAGGAGATTGAAGCCCGTGGCTTATGCCGTAGAACTTCGGAATATCAGTAAGCGATTTCCAGGAGTAGTTGCCAACCGGGATGTCTCAATGAAAGTCCAAGGCGGTTCGGTGCATGCCCTTGTTGGTGAAAATGGTGCTGGCAAATCAACCGTCATGAAAATTTTGTACGGAATGCAACAGCCCGATAGCGGTGAGATCTTTATTGAAGATAAGCAAGTGTCATTTAAAAAACCAGCAGATGCGATCGCAGCTGGAGTTGGCATGGTGCATCAGCATTTTATGCTCGCCGACAATTTCACAGTGCTAGAGAACGTTATTCTGGGCTATGAACCCACTAAGCGCGGCGTCATAAATGTTGACGAGGCTCGTAAGAAAATTCTCGAAATGTCTTCTGCCTATGGACTCGATGTAGATCCAGACGCGCTAGTTGAAGATTTGGGTGTAGGTCAACGTCAACGTGTGGAGATTCTTAAAGTGCTCTATCGCGGTGCTCGGATTCTCATATTTGATGAGCCAACCGCTGTTTTAGTACCTCAGGAAGTTGATGAACTTTTCGGCGCTCTTCATGGGCTACGGGAAGATGGACTTACCGTAATTTTCATCTCGCACAAACTGGATGAAGTTCTACGGGTTGCAAATGATGTAACGGTGGTTCGCGCAGGAAGTACGGTTGCTGAGGTGCAGGCCAAGGATGTAACCGCAAAACAATTGGCAGAGTTGATGGTCGGAAGCGAACTCCCTTCCCCGGAGATACACGGAACTCCTCGGAGGGATTCGGTAACCCTTTCACTAAAGAACGTAACGGTTCCTTCTCCATCAGGTGCCCGAGATCTCATCAGCGAAGTCAGTTTTGAATTACATGCCGGCGAAGTACTCGGAATCGCTGGCGTTGAAGGTAATGGTCAGAGTGAATTAATCGAAGCAATATTGGGTCTTCGCAAATACAGCGGAGAGGTTTTATTCAAGGGGGAGTCTCTGGACCATTTTTCGGTCTCGCAGCGGCGCGATTTAGGTATTGGATTTATCCCAGAGGATCGTCAACGTCAAGCATTGTTGATGGCTTCACCCCTTTGGGAGAATAGAATTCTTGGTCATCAAAGAGGTAAGCCAGTAATGAATGGTTTCGTCATTGATGTGAAATCTACTTTGGCAGACACGATCTCCATCATGGAAGAGTTCGATGTCCGTGCGCCCGGACCTGACACATTAGCTATGGCCTTATCGGGTGGAAACCAACAGAAATTTATTGTCGGGCGAGAAATGCGTGGAAATCCTTCATTGCTCCTGGCATCGCATCCAACGCGCGGAGTAGATGTTGGTGCACAAGCAGATATCTGGAATGAGTTACGTCGGGCGCGAGAATCAGGCATGGCCATCGTGATGATTAGCGCAGATCTAGAGGAGTTGATTGGAATGTCAGATCGACTTCTCGTGATGTTGCGCGGAAAAATTACGGCAACTCTTGATCCAAAGAGCACGACACCGGAAAGTCTTGGGTCCGCGATGACTGGTGCATCATGAATAGACTCAAATCATCGAAAATTGCACTCGCACTAGCTGCTCCACTATTCGCCGCGTTTTTTAGTTTGTCAGTATCGAGCCTTGCGGTCTTAGCAACTCATAAATCTCCGGCAGCCGCATTTAGTTTGATGTGGGAGTACGGGACGCGGTCAGCATCCTTGATGGCTGCAGCTAACCTTGCCACCGCCTACTACATCGCAGCGATTGCGATTGCTCTGACTTTTAGAGCGGGGCTTTTCAATATTGGCGTTGAGGGCCAACTGAGATTGGGAGCGCTTTTTGCAGCCTTCTTTGGTTCTAAATTTTCCCTTCCTCCGGTTTTGCACGTTATCGCTGTGATGCTGATTGCGATGTTGGTTGGAGGAAGTTGGGCAGCAATTGCCGCATATATGAAAGTAAAGCGTGGGGTGAGCGAAGTAATTTCAACGATCATGCTCAACTTGATGGCAGGTGGACTTTCTGCCTATTTGCTTTCAAAACATTTCGCGATGAAACAAGCAACGGGTTATAACTTGGAGACTAAACCCTTACCTAAGAGTGCCCAGTTTCCAAACCTAATGCCACTATTGCGTAAATTTGGAATCCAAAATCAACCAGGCGCGGGTGTCTATGGCATGGCTGTTGTATCGATTGCAATGGGGTTTGCATTCTGGTTCCTTGTTAACAGAACTCGATTTGGCTTTGAACTACGCGCAAGCGGGCTGAATCCCATGGCTGCGAGAGTGAGTGGCGTTAATGCAAAGCGAATGACAATTATTGCTCTGGTGGGTAGCGGTGCGATCGCTGGCTTAGCAGGCCTTCCAACTTTAATGGGGGAAACCTACAGCTACAACTTAGGATTTCGCGGTGGCATTGGGTTCTCAGCCATTGCAATTGCACTTTTGGGTAGAAACTCTGCCCTAGCAATGGGTATTAGCGCTTGTCTCTTTGGCTTTCTTGAAGTCGCATCACAGACTCTAGATCTGATAAATATTGCTCCTGAAACGTACGTCATCATGCAAGGCTCAATTTTGCTCAGCGCCGTAGTTGCATATGAAGTGGTGCGCAGATACAAACTCACTCTCCATAGTGAAGCTCTTGTAAAGGTCGGTGAGTAATCGTGTTGCGATTTAAGACTCTTGTGGGTGCCAAGAAAATATATGCAATTGTATTTGGAGTCGTCCTTACTCTTTCTGTTATTCGTTTAGTCACCGGCGCCTCCGATCTCACCAGCGTTGGAACCGCTAGCGCCGCTCTCCTGCTTTCAGTACCGATCGTCCTGGCAGGCCTGGGAGGCCTTTTCTCAGAGCGTTCGGGTGTGGTCAATATTGGCCTCGAAGGCATGATGATCATGGGAGCTTGGGGTGGAGGTTTCTTCGGAAGCAAATTCGGTCCGTGGGTGGGTCTCCTCGGGGCAATTTTCTGCGGGATGTTTGGAGCTCTACTCCACGCATTAGTGACAATTACGTTTGGAGTTGATCATGTGGTCTCCGGCGTCGCTATCAATATCATCGCGGCCGGACTTGCCCGTTATTTATCAACGATTTTGGCTCATGGTGGATCCTGGCCCGGACCCTCTCAATCCCCAGACGTAAATCCGATTCCTCTCAATGGCTTGCCGATACTTTCGGGTGGACATATTTTTGGATGGCAAAGCCCCGATCTTTTACAAAAGTTAGCCGATAGAAACTGGTTCCTGATTTCAGACTTCGCCAGCATTCTTCGAGGCATCACTGGAAATCTCTCAATGATTACTGTAATTGCGATTGCGTTAGTTCCGATTTCATATTTCATCCTTTGGCGTACATCTTTTGGATTGCGACTTCGTAGCGCAGGAGAATCCCCAATCGCAGGAGAATCTCTAGGAGTAAATATTTACGCGATGAAATATGCGGGAGTGATTATTTCTGGAGCCTTCGCAGGTCTTGGTGGTGGTTTTCTGGCGATTGTTGCGGCAAATCATTACCAAGAGAATCAGATTGGAGGGCGGGGTTATATCGGACTTGCCGCGATGCTCTTTGGAAAC
Organism: Actinomycetes bacterium; assembly: GCA_025363635.1. Lineage (GTDB taxonomy): Bacteria > Actinomycetota > Actinomycetes > Nanopelagicales > Nanopelagicaceae > QYPT01. Next base: position 55,098 of record JANYDL010000102.1, on the reverse strand, counting down.
TGGCGCCCAGGCGGACTGCTCGCAGGTGCTGGCCTATTCGGATTTGCAGATGCGCTCCAACTGCGTGATGCAGCAGCAATTCATGCCCTTCTCATCCTCGTCGTGGCAGTTTTGCTTTTTGGTGCCATCCGTAATTTCCGCAAGGCGCGCATCATTCAAGCCATCTTTGGTCTAGCAGTTGCCGGTTTCTTCGGCTGGTTTTACACGGCCTATACAGAGTTGCCAGGACAATTGGTCACGATGACTCCTTACATCGCCACTCTCTTAGTTCTCTCTTTGTTGTCGCAACGATTACGCGGGCCGGCAGCAGATGGAATTCCATATCGACGTGGAGGAGCATCCTAAATGCTGGTTATTGATTGGGAAGTTTTGCGTACTTCCGCTATCGAGGTAAGCAAGAAAGCCTATGTTCCATACTCCAAATTCCCAGTAGGAGTAGCAGGGCTGGTAACCGATGGTCGGATTGTTAGTGGTTGTAATGTTGAGAATGCTTCTTATGGACTTGGCCTCTGCGCAGAGTGCGGGATGGTGTCCGCGCTCTCTGCGAGCGGCGGTGGGCGGCTAGTTGCAGTCCTCTGCGTTGACGGGAAAGGCGATTTTTTAGCCCCTTGTGGTCGTTGTCGCCAACTACTTTTTGAACATGGTGGTCCTGATCTCTTACTGATGACAATCGATGGTCCCATGAAAATGTCCGCGATGCTGCCATGGGCTTTCGGTCCTGATGATCTAGATCGCAATGAACGATAAGAATGAACGCTCAATGAGTGGAGTAGAAGCTTTCTCTGCTGTAGAAGTTATCGCGGCTAAGCGCGATAAGCACGAATTATCTGATCTGCAAATTGATTGGATCATTGACGCTTACACACGTGGTGCAGTTGCGGATGAACAAATGTCCTCATTGCTCATGGCGATTCTTCTTAATGGTATGAATTCGCACGAAATTTCACGATGGACAGATGCCATGATTAAAAGTGGCGAGCGAATGAATTGGTCAATGCTTGATCGCCCAACAGTAGATAAACATTCAACGGGCGGAGTCGGGGACAAAATCACTTTGCCACTTGCACCACTTGTCGCAGCATGCGGCGGCGCGGTTCCCCAATTATCAGGACGCGGTCTAGGGCATACAGGTGGAACTCTCGATAAATTGGAATCAATCCCTGGATGGCGGGCATCTCTCACCAACGATGAGATGCTCGGCGTACTGAAGGAGTGTGGGGCAGTTATATGTGCAGCGGGTGCCGGTCTAGCACCTGCCGACAAGAAGCTTTATGCGCTTCGCGATGTCACCGCGACCGTAGAAGCAATTCCGCTTATTGCCTCCTCCATCATGAGTAAGAAGATTGCCGAAGGTACCGCTGCTCTTGTGCTGGATGTAAAAACTGGTGGTGGCGCGTTTATGAGCAATCCTGATCGTGCGCGCGAATTGGCGCACACGATGGTCAATCTCGGCAAGAGAGCGGGAGTGCATACACGTGCCCTTGTAACGGCAATGGATGTGCCACTTGGTCTCACCGCTGGTAATGCATTGGAGGTTCGCGAAGCTGTGGAAGTTCTTGCAGGTGGCGGTCCTGCTGATGTCGTGGAACTTACTTTGATTTTGGCTCGTGAAATGCTGGATGCGGCAGGAATCACGGGCAAAGATCCAGGAATTGCACTTCGTGATGGAAGTGCAATGGATACATGGCGTCGTATGATCACAGCGCAAGGTGGAGATCCAGACGCTTCGCTTCCAGTTGCGAAAGAAAGTGTCGTAGTCACAGCGCAAAGCAGCGGCACGATGCTCTCGATGGACGCGATGAAGGTCGGTGTTGCAACATGGCGGCTAGGCGCTGGTCGATCCCGTCAAGGCGAGACGGTGCAAGCGGGGGCGGGGATCGAAATTCATCACAAGCCTGGTGAAGACGTAAAACTTGGCTCGCCCATTTATACCTTGCACACTGATACTCCTGAGCGTTTTGCTCGAGCTCTTGAGATTTTGGCGGATTCGATCGTTATTGGGGAGCGACCAGCTAACGGTAAGGTTGAACGTCTGCCTTTGATTGTGGATCGGATTATTGATTAACGGAGAGTTAGGAAATGTTGTGAGTTTGAATAGCATCCCAACCAAAGATCAAATAAGAAAAGCCCCAAAGGTTCTTTTGCATGATCATCTCGACGGTGGTCTTCGCCCGCAAACTATCATCGATATTGCACAAGAAATTGGATACGAAAAATTACCTACCCATAACGCTACGGAGTTGGCGACGTGGTTTCGGGAGGCCTGCGACTCGGGTTCCTTAGTTCGCTATTTAGAAACTTTTAGTCACACGATTGCGGTGATGCAGACGCGCGAGAATATTATTCGAGTTGCGCGCGAATGTGCTCTTGATCTGGCTCGTGACGGGGTTGTGTACGCGGAAGTTCGTGGGGCTCCAGAGTTATTCACAGAGCAAGGGCTTTCACTTTCCGATGTCATCGAAGCGACGCTCGAGGGTTATCGGCAAGGCGAGGCTCAAGCCGACTCTGAAGGACTGCACATTCGAGTGGAATCTCTATTGTGTGGAATGCGTCAAAATAATCGGTCACAAGAAGTCGCTGAATTGGTAGTGAAATATCGCAACAAAGGCGTTGTAGGTTTTGATATCGCGGGCCCCGAAGATGGTTTCCCACCTAGCGTGCAGAAGAATTCCTTTGACTATCTTCGTCATGAAAATGCCCATTTCACAATTCATGCTGGCGAAGCGTACGGGCTTCCTTCAATTTGGGAGGCTATCCAACTTTGCGGAGCAGAGCGCCTGGGTCATGGGGTTCGTATTATTGATGATATTGATATGAGCGGCTTGACGCCAAAACTTGGCTTACTTGCCTCCTATGTGCGCGACCGTCGTATACCTCTTGAGCTATGTCCGACTTCTAACCTTCAAACAGGTGCCGCAAAAAATATTGGGGAGCATCCCATAGGAATTTTAACTAAATTGAGATTTCGAGTCACTTTGAATACCGACAATCGTTTGATGAGTCAGACTTCAATGTCGCAGGAAATGGAACAAGTTGTTAAAGCCTTTAAGTGGGATTTGGCGGAGCTTCAGAGAGTGACGATTAACGCGATGAAGAGCGCATTCATTCCCTACCCAGAACGCTTGGTTATTATCGAGCAAGTGATCAAGCCAGGGTACGCCGCGATCGCATCCGAGAGATGAGCAAGTTTTCCACGCCTGCATTTTTAGAAGATCCGTATTCGCTCCTGAAGCAGTTACGTCAGAATGGCAAACCTGTTTGGGATGATGAACTCAACATGTTCCTTGCGCCTAATCATGGAGATGCAAATGCTGTATTTCGAAATAAATCATTAGGACGCATATACAATCCTCGAACGCCTGAATTTGAATGGGAAACCTTTAATTGGCTCCACTCAGATTCTCTGTTGGACAGCGAGCCTCCTAAGCACACACGGCTTCGTGGTCTAGTTGCGAAGGCATTCAACCGACAAAAAATCGAGGCGTTACGTCCCGATATTGAACGGCTGACGAAGCAACTTCTCGACGCGATCGATAAGAAAGTGAAATCGGGGTTGACCTTTGATCTGATTGCTGATTTTGCCGAACCTTTGCCTGTGAAAGTGATTGCCGCTCTTTTGGGATTTCCTACCTCGGACGAACATCTCCTCAGGCCTTGGTCTCAATCCATCGTGAAGATGTATGAAGTCAATCCTCCCTTACATCACCAAGAAGAAGCGAAGGCCGCGGCAAGAGAGTTTGCAGAATATGTGCGCGGGCTCATGGAGGCTCGCAAAATTACTCCTGGTGTCGACTTAATAAGTGATTTAGCGGCGGTAGAGGAAAATGGTGAGAAGCTCAATGCGCAAGAACTTATTGCTACGTGCGTTCTGCTTCTCAACGCGGGCCATGAAGCAAGCGTTAATGCATTCGGAAATGGGATGGTCTCTGCGTTGAAGCGGCCTGAGCAAGCGAATCTCTTGCGGACGAAGCCGCGAGAAATTGCTGTGACCGCGATCGAGGAGTTTCTCCGCTTTGATGCTCCCCTCCAAATGTTTGAGAGAACTGCGACCGAAGATACGGAAATTGGTGGAGTTGGCATTCAAGCAGGACAGAAGATCGCTGCCCTCATCGGATCAGCGAATAGAGATGAAGAAATATTTGTTCGTGCCGATGAAATGGATTTAACTCGCGATCCAAATCCACATATCGGTTTTGGAGCAGGAATTCATTTTTGTTTAGGTGGCCCACTTGCACGTCTAGAGATGGGTATTTCATTGCCAGCGCTATGCGAACGTTTTCCTGCATTGGAATTGGCATCCGAGCCAGTTAGACGTCCGACCTTCGTTCTCAGAGGTTATGAAAAGATTGAGATCAGGGCACACTAAATTCCGATGGGGTGCCAGATGGTTTTGGCTTCCATGAAGGAGAGAATTCGTTGAGGACTTGCGCTCTCATGAAATGAGTGGATTCTTTTGAGATTGTCTGCGCCAGCGATCTTTACATCATTAACCATCTGTGAATCTTCAAGACCCGAAATATCAAGACCATTGATGTCCATATGCGAAGCAAACCAGGGTGTGAGTTCTGATTTATTGCCAGTCAGAATATTAATTACTCCATGAGGGAGATCGCTGGTTGCAAGCACCTCTGCAAATGTAATTGCGGGCAAGGGAGAGCGAGTGCTTGCTAAAACAATTGTTGTGTTTCCCGAAACGATGATGGGGGCTATCGCATTCACGAGACCAAGAAGGCTTGGAGATTCGGGGGCGATTGCCGCTACCACTCCCATAGCTTCTGGAATCGTAAAATTGTAGAAAGGTCCAGATACTTGATTTGTTGAACCCGCAATGGAAGAGAGTTTGTCACTCCAACCCGCATACCAAACCCATTGATCTATCGCTGAGTGGACTTCCTGTAAGGCATCTTGCTCATTTATGCCCTCAAGAGAAGCTATTTCTCTTGCGAATTGGTCGGCTCGACCTTCAAGCATTTCCGCAATGCGATAGAGAATCTGCCCTCGGTTGTAGGCAGTTGCCGCTGTCCAGCCGGCGTGTGCGGCTCGAGCGGCCACGACGGCGTCGCGTAAATCCTTTCGAGAGGCGAGGGAAGGATTGGCGATGAATGATCCGTCTGGTGCAAAGATTTCATAGGTCCGTCCTGATTCACTCCGCGGGAAAGCGCCACCAATGAACAATTTGTAGGTCTTTTTTACTTCAATACGCTCGCTCATTTTTCTTCACCGTTTTCATTACTCAAAAGGTAGGCAGAGAGGCCGTGACGACCACCTTCTCGTCCCCATCCGGATTCTTTGTAGCCACCAAAAGGGCTAGCGGGGTCGAACTTATTAAAGGTATTTGCCCAAATAACACCAGCTCGTAATTGTTGAGCGGCCCACAGAATGCGCGAGCCTTTCTCACTCCAAATTCCAGCCGAGAGTCCATATGGCGTGTTATTCGCCTTTTCGATCGCCTCTGCGGGGGTTCGAAATGTCAAGATGGAAAGTACGGGACCAAATATTTCTTCTCGTGCAATTCGATTGGCTTGAGTAACGCCCGTAAAAATTGTGGGAGGAAACCAATATCCCTTTGCGGGTAGTTCGCACGGTGGACTCCAGCGATGAACCCCTTCATCATCGCCTGAGGCGGAAAGCGATTCAATTTTGCTCAGCTGTTCTGCAGAATTAATTGCTCCAAGATCAGTGTTCTTGTCGAGAGGATTTCCGACTCGTATTTTTGCCATTCTTACTTTCAACGCCTCAATTGTCTGCTCCGCGATATTTTCTTGGAGAAGGAGTCTGGATCCGGCACAACATACGTGACCTTGGTTAAAAAAGATTCCATTGACGATGCCCTCGACCGCTTCATCTATCGGGGCATCATCAAAAATAATATTTGCAGCTTTCCCACCCAATTCCAACGTTGCTTTTTTCTTGGTTGGTGCAATTGCACGGGCTATAGCTTTACCGACTTCGGTTGAGCCAGTGAATGCGATTTTATCCACGCCAGGGTGATCCACTAAGAGTGCTCCAGTACTCCCATTGCCGGTAATGATGTTGACCACGCCTGCGGGAAGTTCGGCCTGTTGGCATACCTGGGCAAAAAGGAGCGCAGTGAGTGATGTTGACTCTGCTGGTTTGAGTACAACGGTATTACCTGCTGCCAGCGCAGGGGCTACTTTCCACGCCAGCATCAAGAGAGGGAAGTTCCAGGGAATGATCTGACCCGCGACTCCATGTGGACGGGGAGATTGTCCAAGGCCGACGTAATCGAGTTTGTCAGCCCACCCTGCGTGGTAAAAGAAATGTGCCGCTGCTAATGGAATATCGATATCGCGTGATTCTCTGATTGGCTTGCCATTGTCGAGGGTCTCCAGAACCGCAAATTCACGCGCGCGTTCTTGCATAATTCGCGCGATTCGATAGAGATACTTTCCACGTTCCCTGCCTGGCATCACCGACCAGGTGATTTCATATGCCCCTCTGGCTGCTTTTACAGCGAGATCAACATCCGCGGATCCTGCAAGAGCGATTTGGCTAAGTACTTCTTCGTTAGAGGGGTTGATTGAGGCAAAATGATTCTTGCCTTCGATGAACCTACCATTGACAAAGTGTCCGTACGAAGGGTCTATGGTGACTATTGATCGTGATTCAAGCGCTGGGGCGTAATCGAAGGTTGTCATTTTCTCCCGCTTAATCGATCGTCACGTAGGTAGGACTTGGATAAAAGCCATCACGCAATTTCATGCGTTGCATGAGTAGGTCGTTCAGTAAGGCGCTAGCCCCAATTCGAAAAAGAGTTGGAGTGAGCCATTCTGGCCCCGCTGTCTCATTTACTAAAACAAGTTGTTTGATTGCATCTTTGGTATTACGAATTCCACCCGCGGGCTTAACGCCAATTCTCACGCCAGTCATTGTATGAAAATCGCGAACTGCTTCGAGCATGACTAAAACCACGGGGGGAGTAGCCGCGGGCGAAATTTTGCCCGTGGAAGTTTTGATAAAATCGGCACCTGCAAGCATTGCTAGGAATGAAGCTTTTCGTACATTGTCATAGGTCGTGAGTTCGCCCGTTTCCAAGATGACCTTGAGGTGCGCATTATGCGCGCAAAGAGCTCGTATCTGTTGAATTTCGGAGAAGACCTTCATATATCGACCTGATAGAAATGCGCCTCGATCAATGACCATATCAATCTCGCCAGCTCCGGCAGCAAGTGCATCCGTTGTATCTTGCAGTTTCACTTCCATAGAAGCGCGACCCGCTGGAAAAGCGGTAGCGACTGCCGCCACAGGAATATGAGATCCTCCGATCGAATCCAAATGATTTCGGGCGATGCCAACCATGTCGTTGTAGACGCAAATTGCTCCCGCACTCGGCACCGTGGGATCGCTTGGATCAGGACGCACAGCTTTGCTGCATAAAGCGCGAACTTTTTCCGGTGTATCTGCTCCCTCGAGAGTTGTGAGGTCCACCATCGAGATTGCAAGGTCAATGGCTTTTGCTTTGGACGAGGTCTTGATACTTCGAGTCCCTAACATTGCTGCGCGGGCATTCGCTCCGGTTTGATCAACACCTGACAGGTTTCCAAGAAAATTTAGGAGCGACTTTTCGCTGCCATCGACCACGGTGTTTTGATTCATGATGAGATCACCTTATTGATTAACTCGCCCATCTCATCCTTCGATGGGTAGGAGGATTGGGCACCTTTGCGAGTGACGCTGATGGACGCGGCTTCGCATCCAAGACGTACTGCAGTGATCGGATCATGTCCCATAAGTAGGGAGGAAGCGAATGTTCCGATAAAGCAGTCTCCGGCACCGGTGGAATCTACTGCAGTTACTTTTGGTGCCGATACTCGCGTGACCGCGCCTGTTGCATTGACCACTGCCGCACCTTCAGAACCAAGTGTCACAACAATGTTTTGACCAGGACGAAGTGATGCGATGACTTCATCACTGGTTGGCAAAAGATTTTTGAGATGGATTTGTGAGAACTCGACCTCATTCGGGACAAGCCAATCTGTGAGGGAGAGCAATTCTGCAGAGAGCGGTTGGTAGGGGGCAGGATTCAAGATCGTCGTCGCCCCATTGCGCTTTGCAGCGCGAAATGCCGCGAGGGTTACTTCTTGTTTTAACTCACACTGGCCTATGACAATTTTGGCATTTGATATATCTGCGATGGCTCCAGCCGCAACAGATGGGTCGATCTCGTGGTTAGCACCAGGCACAATGATGATTCGATTCTCACCACTGGAATCCACCCAAATGTGCGCCACTCCTGTCGGCAGTGAAGAACTCTCAAGAAAATTGGTAACGATCCCTTGAGCTTCAAAATTTTCTCGTATTGACTTTCCAAAAAGATCATCGCCAACTTTGCCAACCACAAATACCTGTGCACCCGCCCGTTGAGCCATCACTGCTTGGTTCGCTCCCTTGCCACCGAAGCCTGTGGTAAATAAGTCTCCGAAAGCGGTCTCGCCTGGCCCCGGTATCGCTTTTGCATAACAAGTTAGATCCATCATTGAACTGCCGATGACCGCTATGCATGAATCGCGAGTTGAGGTATTCATATTCGAGAAGTCTAACGAGGCGAGCGTGTTAGAGGAAAGGGATCTTTTAACCTAGACTCCACCGCATGACTCGCACCCCCGTAATTTTGGATGTCGATACAGGTATTGATGATGCATACGCGATACTTTTTGCCGCTCGGCATCCGGATTTGAACCTTCTAGGTGTTACATGCGTGGATGGAAATACCAACGTAGACCAAGTTGTCACCAATACTCTTCTTGTTCTTGATGCAGCGGGAGTGGGAGATGTACCTGTTGCGCGCGGAGCTGTCCGTCCGCTCCTTGGTAAATCTCATTATGCAGAATATGTGCATGGCGCCGACGGGATGGGAGATCTTGGCCTGCCTCCATCGGCTCGCAAAGTTGATGGCAGGAGTGCAGTTGAACTCATCAGAGACTTAATTGAGAACTCAGCGACGCCTGTGACCCTTATCCCACTTGCACCTCTCACAAATATTGCTCTCTTTTTAAGAGCATTTCCCGAAACGGCGAAGAAATTAAAGGGAATCACCTTGATGGGCGGTTCGGCTTCAGCGGGCAATGCAACCCCAGCAGCAGAGTTCAATATTTGGCATGATCCCGAAGCGGCAGCGATAGTTTTTCAAAGTGGCGTACCCATCACGATGTATGGGCTAGATGTCTTCATGCGTCCGGGTATCACATCTGGAGAAGCTGAGCGATTGAAAAAATCTAGCGATCCATCTGGCGTTTTTGCAGGTTCGCTTATTGCTGCCTTCATCGAAAGAATCGGATCGCCTGTAACCATTGGAGATGCCGGAGCAGTGATCGCCGTTGTGGCTCCAGAGTTAATTACATACAAAAAGTTTGACGTCGTTGTGGACACATCATCAGGCCCGGCTCGAGGACAAACTATATGTGATCGCAGGCCACCGCTGGAATTGGATATTGAACCGCTTCGACTTGCAGATTCTGCCAATGTCGACGTGGCCCTTGATTTAGATGTCGAAGCAATTCGGCAATTGTGGCTGTCAACTGTGGATTCCAATTGGTGATAAGCGGCAGATTGTGCAGTTTAGTAAATAGATCAAAGATAAAGGTCTTGGGTGCATGACTAACGAAATAACAAAGAGAATATTTCGGCATATGGCTTGGGCTAATTCTCAGATGCTTGAGGTACTTGGTCGATTGCCGGATGAGGCGATCAATTTCTCAGCCTGGAACCCTGACTGGACAGTGGGCGGAATCGTTCACCACATTGTGACTGCAGAAGGTCGATTGATTTCCAGGCTTCAACATGAAACTGCGCCAGGAGATATTGCAGTGCCTTCGGCAGCATCTGGTATTTCTGATCTCTCTGAATTGTTTAAATCTCGAGAGGCACAATTGCTCGCCCTCATCGATTCTCCCGAACAACCGCATAGTTTTAAAAGACTCGGTAATCAGGCCGAATTTTTGACTTCAACAATTCTCGCGCAAGCCGTTCATCATTCATCCGAACATCGAGCGCAGATATCGGACATATTGGCAACAAACTCCATGAACGTTTTTAATCTTGACGACATTGACTTTTGGGCGTTTGAAATTTGGGAGACACAGAACCCATCTTAGTTGGAGTCGCGCTGCTCATAATTCATTTTGCAAAACCTGTTACGTTGACGGACAAATTTTAGAACCCCGAAACGATGACTAAGAGTTAACTGATAGGAGTTTGCCCAGTAAGCAAGGCGGTGAGCACTGGTTTGAGAGATGCAATGACAGAAGCCGAGTCATCGCGCGCTTTGGGTCCATTGGTTACTACTTCGATATAGCACTTTATTTTCGCTTCGGTCCCACTGGGTCTAATGATGATGCGGATGTTGTCTTCCAGCCATATGCGGACTCCATCAGTGGGAGGAAGATCATCCTTTGGCTTAAGTAGGTCATCGACAGCGGTAACTTCCTTACCTGCAATTGCAGATGGTGGAGTTGCGCGAATTTCCTCCATAGTTCTGACAATTTGAGATAAATCGCTTACGCGAATTGAGATTTGCTCGGTGCCATGAAATCCATGGCGAAGCCAAATTTCCTCAAGTAAATTAAGAAGAGTCTTTCCTTCTTGTTTCAATTCCGTAGTTAGCTGGGCAAGCATGAGCGCTGCAGATATTCCATCCTTGTCATTTACTGAGGAAGAATCTACGCAGTATCCGAGAGCTTCTTCGAAACCAAAAGTTAGTCCGGGAATTTTTGCTAGCCACTTAAAGCCAGTAAGAGTTTCAAGAAAATCTAAATTGTAATGAGCGGCAATTTTCTTAAGCACGGACGAAGACACAATGGAATTAGCGAGGATTCCTCTAGATGTGTTGCGCGCAATGTATTCGCCTAAAAGTGCACCCAGTTCGTCACCACGGAGCATCCGCCAACCAGTATCGGGGTCATTTACTGCCGCAGCGCACCTATCGGCATCAGGGTCATTAGCGATAACGAGATCTGCGTCAAAGGCTCGGGCAGTCTCAAGAGCCAAATCAATAGCACCTGGCTCTTCCGGATTAGGAAAGGCCACCGTAGGAAAATCAGGATCCGGTTCGGATTGTGCGTCAACGAGAATGAGCGAAGCGAATCCAGCAGAATGAAATACGCGTTGAATTGTTGCAGTGCCCACGCCGTGCAACGCCGTGTAAACAATTTTGAGATCACCCGGGGCTTTGCATAAAGCAGAAGTGCGATGGATATATTTCTCGACGATATCTTCTTTGAGAATCGTCCACTCTGTTCCCCTGGGTTGCGAAGCGAGCGAGGTGATGGCTGCTATTTCCTTTGAAATATATTCATCCGTGGGTGAAACTATTTGTGAAGAGCGGTAATCAATTCCATCAGCGGTAGGCCCTATGTAAACCTTGTACCCATTGTCTTGAGGTGGGTTATGGCTAGCAGTAACCATGACCCCGACATCTGCCCCTAGTGCGGTAACAGCAAATGCTAAGACTGGCGTGGGAAGCGGACGTGGAAGAATTGAAACCTTCATCCCCGCTCCACTCATAATTTCCGCGGTTTCGAATGTGTAATCTTCTGAGCCATGGCGTGCATCGCGTCCGATGACAATGCTCGTGAGCCCACGATCTTTCATATATTTCGCAAGCCCAGCCGCAGTGCGACCAACCACTGCGCGGTTCATACACGAAGGACCTGGACCAATCGGGCCACGAAGTCCAGCCGTACCGAATTGAAGAAAACCCGAGAAATGTTTCTTGAGTGTCGCTTCATCATCACGAGCAATCAAGTCTGTTAATTGTTGGGCAGTGATTGGATCAGGATCGTCAGAAATCCACGCTTCAATTTCGGCGAGCAGAGCGGAATTCATAGGGTCAGAGTAGTTTCGGAATGACACCTTTGAGAAGTGCTCCCATGCGACTTGCGGCAGCTTTACCCGCAGCGATGACCTCTTCGTGATTGAGTTTTTCACCAGTAACTCCAGCAGCGGCATTGGTGACGAGTGAAATTCCAAGAATTTCAGCCCCAAGTGCGTGGGCTGCGATGGCTTCTGGAACGGTAGACATACCAACAAGATCTGCCCCGAGAGTGCGCATCATGAGAATCTCGGCTGGCGTCTCGTACGCCGGACCACGCCAATGAACGTAAACACCTTCTTGAAGAGAATCATCCTCTGCTTTTACGATGGCGCGGATTCGCTTGCTGTAGAGGTCAGTTAAGTCAACGAAATCCGCACCGATCAGTGGGCTCGCGGCGGTGAGCGAAATGTGATCGCGAATTAAAACAGGTTGTCCCACTTTGTAGGCGGTGTTAATGCCCCCACATGCATTGGTGAGGATCACTACCTTGCATCCCGCTTTCACTGCGGTGCGAACACTATGTACGACAGGTTCCATTCCTTTACCTTCGTAATAATGCGTGCGACCGAGAAATACCAGCGCTCGGATCGGCCCGGTATCTCCATCCAGCGCGTAAGAGCGAACTTTTCCAGAATGTCCTTCGACCGTTGGTGGGAGAAAGCCCGCTATCTCGTGGGCGTCACATTCGTATGACGGATTTCCTAGAGCATCAACTGCTCCGACCCAACCAGATCCCATGACGAGCGCAATATCGTGCTTTGCAACACCAGTTCTCTCGCCAATTTCATCTGCTGCTTTTTGAGCCGTGCCTAGTGGATCTTTATAGAGTGCCTCTGAAGAAGTCATACATCAATAATGTCACAGAGTTTTCCTCCATTGGAAATGTTCTCTCCGATGACGGTTGTGAGATTGGAAATAATGCCTGATTTGTGCGCCATCAATGGCTGCTCCATTTTCATCGCTTCAAGAACTATGACGAGATCTCCGACTTCAACCACATCGCCCTCAAGCACAGCGATTTTGACCACGGTGCCTTGCATGGGACTGAGTAAGCCAGTACCAGTGACAACCCCTGTCATTCCCTCCTTTGCACGGTGGCGCTTATGAATTGGCTCTGGCGCATGCAATACAACATCGAAACGGTGCCCATTGACTTCTGCGACAAAATTTTCGGGCGCAGCGTGGGTAAGAGTGTGACCTGGTTTTTGGACCGAAAATTGCGGAATCTCGTTGACAAATTCGTTTTCAATATAGCTTGTATATACCTTGAAATCTTCTGTAAAGGCTGGGTCATTTAGAATTGCACGATGGAAGGGCAGAGCGGTCGCGAGTCCACCGATGGTAAATTCGCTGAGAGCTCTACGGGCACGTTCGATGGCTTGTTCGCGGGTGCTTCCAGTGACAACTAATTTTGCAAGGAGTGAATCAAAATTTCCTCCGACAACATCTCCGCGTTGGAAACCTGCGTCAACTCTCACCCCTGGACCAGAAGGGATTTGCCATTCGCTGATTCGTCCAGGTGCCGGTAAGAAAGAGCGGCCCGGATCCTCTCCATTGATTCGGAACTCGATGGAGTGACCGCGAATCACGGGATCGTCGAATCCGAGCGGCTCACCCATTGCAATGCGGAACTGCTCTCGAACTAAATCAATGCCCGTCACTTCCTCGCTGACTGGATGTTCCACTTGGAGTCGAGTGTTGACCTCAAGAAATGAAATCGTGCCATCGAGCCCAACGAGGAATTCGCATGTACCTGCGCCAACGTACCCAGCTGCTTTCATGATCGCTTTAGATGAGCGATACAGCTCCTCAGTTTGCGCAGTGGAGAGGAACGGCGCTGGCGCCTCTTCAACAAGCTTTTGATGGCGGCGCTGAAGAGAACAATCTCGCGAACTAATGACGACTGCGTGACCGAACGAATCGACGAGCACTTGAGTCTCTACATGGCGTGGTTTGTCGAGGTATCTTTCGACAAAACATTCGCCTCGACCAAAACTTGTGATCGCCTCACGAACAGCAGAGCCAAAGAGTTCGGGAATTTCCTCCATCGTACGTGCGACTTTTAGACCTCTACCACCACCGCCATGTGCGGCTTTGATTGCTACTGGCAACCCATGTTCTTGGGCAAAAGTGAGAACTTCTTCATACGTCTCGACTGGGTCAGCGGTACCTGCGACCAATGGAGCACCTACGGAGGCAGCAATCTTTCGAGCCGAGACTTTATCTCCAAGCAATCGAATTGCATCTGGTGATGGGCCGATCCAAATCAGGCCCGCATCAATGACGGCTTGAGCAAAGATGGCGTTCTCGGAAAGAAACCCGTAACCGGGGTGAACCGCTTCGGCCCCTGATTGCATCGCGATTTCGATAATTTTTTCAATATTCAAATAAGTCTGCGTAGCCGTCACACCAGGAAGCGAATAAGCCGCATCAGCAAGCTGCGCATGAACTGAGCCGCGATCTTCATCAGAATAAAGCGCGATACTTTTCAGCCCGTGATCTTTACACGCTCGAATAATTCTGACGGCTATTTCACCACGGTTAGCTATGAGCACGCTTTTCATGAATCTTCTCCGATACTGAGTTCTCGTACCTGACGCCATGTATATCCCAAATGTGTAGTCATGGTCCTTAGAAGGGGAATAGAAAGTCCAATGACATTTGAATAGTCACCTTCAATTGAGGAAATGAAAGCACTACTTTCCCCATCCAAGGTAAATCCGCCGGCCACGTTTAATGGCTCGCCAGAGGCAACGTAATCCTCAATTTCTTGGTCAGTGATTGTTGAAAAGTTCACTTTTGTTGTGGCGATATCTGAGATTTCAACACCGCGAACCGTGTCAATCAGGCAGTGGCCAGTATGTAGCAGCCCTGATTTTCCACTCACCATGCGCGAACGCGCGATTGCATTCTCGTGGGTCAGAGGTTTACCAAGTGAGACTCCGTTGAATTCAAAAGTAGAATCACATGCGAGTATGAGGCAAGGTTGATCCACTAGGGCTCGAACTGTGTGAGCCTTAACAATCGCTAGCGCCAAAACCATCTCGCTTGGATTCATTGATTCGTATATTGGATCTTCTTCATCAACATTGCTTACGACGATTCGCGGATGGATACCTGCAGCTTCGAGAAGTTTCTTTCGTGAAGGTGAAGCCGAAGCGAGAATGAACTCCGCCATTACAGATTCTGCTTTAATGGCCGACGTAAAATTGGTTTTCCCCACGTGCTTTTTTTTGTGGCACTTTCTTCCGCTGGTCGCTCATGCATACGGAGAGCTTGCTCAAGGGCTGCAAGCTCTTCTTTCGAAGGTTCTCCGACGGTAACGGTAAAACGTATCTGTTTCACAGTGGAATATTTCCGTGCTTGCGAGCGGGAAGAGAGTCACGTTTAGTCTTGAGGGCCCGGAGGGCTTTCGTGATGTACTCCCGTGTTTGATTAGGTTCGATGACTGCATCGATAAAGCCACGGTCGGCGGCGAGGTATGGATTTGCAAGGGTTTCGTTGTATTCGTTGATCAGCGAGGCACGCAAATCGACCGCATTTTCGGCCTCGTTTAGCTCCTTGCGATACAAGATGTTGACCGCGCCTTGTGCCCCCATCACGGCAATTTCTGCACTGGGCCAAGCCAGGTTGACATCTGCCCCAATATATTTTGAGCCCATAACGATAAACGCTCCGCCGTAAGCTTTTCGAGTCACAAGCGTCACCATCGGCACTGATGCTTCGCCATATGCATAAAGAAGTTTGGCACCGCGTCGGATGATGCCGTTCCATTCTTGTTCTGTGCCAGGTAAGAATCCAGGAACATCTACGAGTGTGACGATGGGAATGCTGAAGGCATCGCAGAATCGCAAGAAGCGAGCGGCCTTTTCACTTGAATCTATATCGAGGGTCCCCGCAAGCTGTTGTGGTTGGCTAGCAATAATTCCTACGGAATGACCTTCGATTCTTCCAAAACCTACAACGATGTTTGGCGCGAAAAGAGCATGCACTTCCAAAAATTCTGCTTCATCAAGGAGAGCCTGAATAAGAATTTTCATATCGTACGGTTGGTTGGGGCTGTCAGGGATAAGTGTGTCAAGTTCTAGATCTGAGCTCTTCTTATCCAAGGTCTCGGTCGCAGGCAAAATCGGGGCGCCGTCCATATTGTTGCTGGGTAGGTATGAGAGCAAGGCTTTTACAAAGTCGAGTGCATCCGCCTCATTTTCTGCAAGGTAGTGAGAATTACCCGTGCGGGCATTATGCGTGTGGGCCCCGCCCAGATCTTCCATGTTCACTTCTTCGCCTGTCACGGTTCTAATTACGTCGGGTCCAGTGATGAACATGTGGGAAGTTTCATTAACCATGACTGTGAAGTCCGTGAGCGCTGGTGAGTAGGCCGCCCCGCCAGCACAGGGCCCGAGGATGAGTGAAATTTGTGGAATGACACCCGAGGATCGTGTGTTGAGCCGAAAGATTTTTCCGTATCCGCTTAACGAAGCGACACCCTCTTGAATTCTGGCGCCACCGGAGTCATTTATTCCGATCAGCGGGATGCCATTCTTTAACGCGAACTCCGCGATTTTGACAATTTTTTCACCATACACTTCGCCCAGACTTCCGCCCATCACAGTGAAATCTTCGGAGTACAGCGCCACGTTACGTCCATCGATAGTGCCGTAGCCAATAATGACGCCATCTCCATAGGGTCGATTTTTTTCCATTCCAAAACCAGTTGCACGGTGACGTGCGAATTCATCGAGTTCAGTGAATGATCCTTCATCAAGAAGGGCATTGATGCGCTCGCGCGCGGTCATCTTTCCCTTTGCGTGCTGCTTTTCGATGGCTCGCGCCGAGCCAGCGTGGACCGCTTCATCTAGTCGGTCACGCAGGTCTTGAATTTTCCCTGAAGTTGTATGCAGATCACGGCTCATACCCCTACGGTACTAGTCGTGAGCCCATTAGGTCTGCCTCTCAATAGCAATGAGATAAATGACGCTTTGAAGAAAAGTTACTGGCGGGTAAATGTTGTTGAAGAGACAGGTTCAACGCAAACTGATTTGTCACGGAGCGTCCGCGTCGGTGTAGCAAAACATGGCGACGTTCTCGCCACTGAATTTCAAAGTGCGGGTCGTGGCAGACTTGATAGGCGATTTGAAGCCCCACCGAGATCGTCATTACTTTTTTCTTTCTTTATAGTTCCGCAAACAAAACATCAAGAGTGGGGATGGTTGCCACTGCTGGCTGGGCAGTCAGCTATAGCTGCAATGAACAAAGTCTTTGGGACTGATATTTCAAAAAAACTTTCCTTAAAGTGGCCAAATGACGTATTGCTTAATGAAAAGAAAGTCGCGGGAATTTTGTCAGAACGAGTAGGAGATGGAGTGGTAATTGGCATTGGGATGAATGTCATTACTCCTCGTGAGGAGATAGGTTTTGAGAATGCCACATCCCTTTGGATAGAAGGTTTTGTACTTTTAGAAAGAGAACGTCTTCTTA
The DNA here is from genome assembly GCA_025363635.1 of Actinomycetes bacterium. Classification (GTDB taxonomy): domain Bacteria; phylum Actinomycetota; class Actinomycetes; order Nanopelagicales; family Nanopelagicaceae; genus QYPT01. Next base: position 37,787 of record JANYDL010000102.1, on the reverse strand, counting down.
TTGAAATACTTAAATCATTCTCAAAATATCTTTCTGCCTGGGAGATAGATGAATCTGAATTGGTAGAAAAATATCGGCAGGCATCTTCCACTATTGGCAAAAGGATACGAATCCAGACTCCTAGCGGGCGATCTCTAGAAGAGAACGCTGTCAACGTCGATTCTTCAGGTGCACTGGTTTTATCCAATGGAACGCGGGTGACGGTCGGAGACGTAATTCACTTGCACCAGGAATAAGAGACAGATGAACCCAAAATTCCCAACCTTAGGAATTCTCAATACTGGACGAGAGAGTAAGGCCCTTGAATTTTCAGCCTCTCGTATTGGGATCAACGTCGAAATCTTTTTGGGCGATAGTCGAGATCTTCCCCAACTCAATGGTTTTCTTGAACGAAGTGATGTAGTAACTCGCACTAGTAAAGAGGTATCCAGTTCGCTACTACGCAACTTGAATGCACAGGGACATACCGTTCGTCCTTCTCCAGAAATCGAAAGTTTTGGCGATCCTCGCCAAGCAGATGTTCATCTACTCGTGGCACGTTCACCCCATGGTCAGGCCGCGACCTGGTCTCCCATGGAGATAGATCAGTTCAGAGGAGGCATCATTCTCTCCACTGTCGCCTGGGATGCGCGTATTTATCAGCGACGTGCCCTTGAAATAGCCATGAGTATCAATCTCGTTGGCGTTGCTTTGGTGGGCTTCAAGAAGGAAGGTTCAGATTATGCGATCAATTCTCTGCATGTAGGTCCGAGCATCTGGGGATCCTGGAGTGCTTGGGGGGCTAAGACCGATCAGTATGAGCAACATGTCCGCGCTCTTTTTGATCTACCACTTGGCGATACACGACTGGTCTCACCGATAGTCGTAACGGGATATTTTGCAGGGGAGTCAGAGGCGAATCTTTTCAGGCCCTATCTTCATCTCATGGCACGCAACTCTGATCTTAAATTTGAGCAATTCGGGATCGAAGCAGAGGGGTTTCAAGGCTCGGTGGTGGTGCACGGAAGTAGCCTTTTTGACTTACGGTTAAGCATCGAACATGCCCTCGATTTTATGAACGGAGTCATAGATGAGTGAGTCAACGGTCGCAATCGTGATGGGATCGGATTCTGACTGGCCGATTATGGAAGAGGCGGCTAACGTTCTAGATGGATTTGGAATCAGTTATTCGGTCCAAGTTATTTCGGCGCATCGGATGCCACTTGAGACCATTGATTTTGCGCAGAACGCTCATACCGATGGCGTGAGAGTCATCATCGCCGGCGCCGGTGGTGCAGCCGCGCTTCCGGGAGTGATTGCCGCACTGACTCCGCTTCCCGTTATTGGAGTACCGATTGCTTTGAAGGTATTGGATGGAATGGATTCGCTTCTCTCGATCGTACAGATGCCCTCGGGGATTCCGGTAGCAACTGTCGGCGTGGGTGCGGCTAAGAATGCAGGACTTCTTGCCGCACGCATGTTGGGAATATCGAGCCCCGAGATTTCAGCCAAGATTATTGCCAATATGGCGCAAATTCACGACGAGGCTAAAGCGAAGGGCGAGAATCTCAAAGCCAGACGACGTCAAAAAACGGGATTCTAGTTCCCGCGTTTTCCATATTCGATAGCAGGGCATTTATTCATGGCGCTGAGTAGCCCCGCCCGCTGGGCGCGATCAACTCCCGATTCGTCAATTACGCCAAGTTGTAACCACACGGCTTTAGCGTTGATTGCGATTGCTTCATCGATCACAACTCCAACCAATCTCGAATTCACAAAGCAGTCAACGACATCCACCGCAAATGGAATAGCAGAAAGGGATGTATAGCCGATCTCTCCATGGACCATTTCGCCTTTCGGGTGGACCGGCACAATCCGATGGCCTTTTGATTTAAGAAGTGCAGCAACCTCAAAGGCCGGGCGATCTTCATTGGAGCTTAAACCGACGATTGCCCACGTCTTCAAAGCGAGAATTTCGTCGATGTGGCTAGACATTAATCCGACCTCCCAAGAGCGTGGAATGTCCAGCCTGCGGTCCTCCAAGCCTCTCTATCAAGGGCATTTCTTCCATCAATTATAAGTGGATTCTTAACAAGTCCACGGATCTGTTCCAGATCGAGTTGGCGATATTCGCGCCATTCGGTCAAATGCAATACACAATCGGCATCTTTGAAGCAATCATTGATGTTTGAGGCAAAAGAAAGCAGGGGGAAACGCTTTTTGGCATTTACTAACGCCTTAGGATCATGGATTTTTATCAGCGCGCCTGCAGTATGTAATTGAGCCGCAATGTCTAGGGCCGGTGAATCACGTACATCATCACTTTCTGGCTTGAATGCAGCGCCGAGAATTGCAATCGTCTTACCCGTTAAGTCATCTCCAACGAATTTGCGAACGACATCAATTACACGTTGTCTAGCCCGTAGATTGATTGCGTCTATCTCACGCAAGAATTCAAGGGCTTGACTAGCGCCTAACTCACCGGCCCTAGCCATAAATGCACGTAAGTCCTTAGGCAGACAACCTCCGCCAAAGCCGATGCCTGCTTGTAAGAACTTATGACCGATTCTCGGGTCGTACCCAATTGCATTCGCAAGAATTGTGACATCCGCATTTGCTGCTTCGCACACTTCTGCCATGGCATTAATGAAAGAAATCTTTGTCGCGAGAAAAGAATTCGCAGCGACCTTAACCAATTCGGCAGTCGGCAGATCGGCGCGAATCCATGGAGTACCCAAAGCGATTATCGGCGCATAAACCTCACGCAAAATTGATTCTGCACGATCACTCGTCACTCCGATAACCAGCCGATTGGGACGCAAAGTATCTTCGATGGCAAATCCCTCGCGCAAAAATTCGGGGTTCCAAGCCAAGTCTGCTTGCGGTGCAGTCGACGCAAGAGTTTCACGCAAATGTTGCGCAGTACCGACGGGAACAGTCGATTTTCCGACAACGAGTGATCCAGATTTGAGATGTGGCGATAATGCAGCGATCGATGATTCAATGTAGGTCAAGTCCGCCGCCAAACTATCTTTCATTTGCGGAGTACCTACGCACACGAAGTGAACATCGGCTGTTGCGAGGTCAGCAAAATCCGTAGAAAAACTCAACTTGCCAGTGGCCAATTGCTCTTTCAATAATTCTTCGAGTCCTGGTTCATACATGGGGAGATGTCCGTCATTGAGCATCGCAACTTTTTCAGGATCGTGATCGATCCCAACCACGTTATAACCTAGCGATGACATGCAGACTGCATGTGTGGCGCCTAAATAGCCGGTGCCGATGACCGAAAGACGCAATTTCATAATGCTTAGTCTAGAAGCAGGGCTGAGCCAAAAAGACCTATTTAAGTGCTCCGCAAGGATTTTCATTGGCAGTTCTGGTTTTGAATTTATCAACAATTGTCGCCTTGGGAGTCGGTGTGGAGCTCGCTGTGGCCGAAGCACTAGAAGTCTTTTTTGGACTGGCGCTTGTTGATTGTGCTGCCGTGGGGCTCGGCGTGACTAGATCCACAACTGCAGCATCATCGCGCAATCGTTGAAAAAGTTGGGGAGCGAGAACTGGATCCCACATCACAGTAGAACCTAGCCCGGGAACCGAATAATTCACGTTAGAAAGAGGAACCGTGAGTGTTCGAACTTTGGTGGCAGATAGGTTTCGCAACTGTTGCGCTAAGGTAAGCAAATCTGATGTATTGAGTTGAGCATCCGTTTTGACCGTTGCCATTGCTGCATTTAAGAAATCGACAAGTTTGATCGGATTGAGAAGCACGCCGGAGCTTGTAGCTTTACGTAACACCGAACTCATAAACTGCTGTTGACGTTGCATCCGCCCCAAATCTCCCATGCCATCAAAATCTCGGGTGCGAACATATTTGAGAGCTTCAATGCCACCTAATGTGTGAATTCCGGCGCTCATGATTAAGTGACTCTTTGGATCATTGATATTTACTTTGGAGCAAACTTGAATTCCACCTAAAGCATCCACCATATGTGCGAATCCAGCAAAATTAATTTCCACGTAATGATCGATACGCAAATTTGTTTTGGACTCAATCACCTGAATAAGCAGTGGAGCATCTCCCCAACTGAAGGCAGCATTAAGTTTTGCTTGAGATGCAGGAATTATTTTTCCATTTGTATCAACACGTTCAGGAATAGTCACAAGCGTGTCCCGTGGAAGCGAAATGATGATTGCCTTGTCGCGCGCCTTACTAATGTGAACTAGCAAAATTGTGTCAGAGCGCTTTCCCGCTGCAGAGGCTGTGCTTCCCACGCGAAGTGCCTTTAACTCAGCAGGGGTTAGGCCGACGCGAGTATCAGAACCGACGAGAAGATAGTTGACGGCTGTTGATGCCTTTACGGGTCTGGCCTTGAGACCAGCGAAAGCATCAACTCTCTTTATCGAACCGGTAACGTGACCAAGACCAAGCCATGACAGACCTGAAACTAACACCACACCCACCGAGAGGGAAGTTATGATTCGGATGTATCGGCGTGATTTCACAGGGAGAGCGTACTTGGACGATAGCGTGAGGACACCGTGAGGACACCTTTGATTTCCAATAATACTGAAACTCCGAATGGAGTCTCTGTTATTTTACCCCTTCTTAATGAAGAGGCCTATTTAGAGCGTGCAGTTGATGCAATTCTCTCTCAGGATTATCTCGGTAATATGGAAGTCATTTTGGCGATTGGTCCATCCCGAGATCGAACCCTTGAAATTGCTGGGAAGATTCGAAAAAGAGATCCTCGAGTTGTACTTGTCGAAAATCCTTCAGGCAGAACAGCCAATGGTCTCAACCTCGCAATTGCTGCATCGCGTTACTCAATCATCGTTCGAGTTGATGGACATGCAGAAATTCCTTCCAATTACATCTCCGTCGCGGTAAAACTTCTGGAAGAAACCGGGGCAGTGAATGTCGGCGGCGTGATGGCAGCTGTTGGTGTCACTACATTTGAAAAAGCGGTGGCGCGAGCAATGCGGAGTCCACTTGGAGTCGGTGCATCTCGATTTCACACCGGCGGAGCGGCCGGTTCGGTAGACACCGTCTATTTAGGAGTTTTCTTGCGCGAAGCTCTCATCTCAGTTGGCGGGTTTGATGAGAGATTTACAAGAGCTCAAGATTGGGAACTCAACTTTCGATTGCGCAATCAAGGTGGAATTATTTATTTTGATCCGAAACTTCATGTGACTTATCGGCCTCGTCCCACTTTGCGTGCGCTTGCAAAACAGTATTTCGAGTACGGCCGATGGAGAAGGGTGGTTACCCGTCGACATCAAGGAACCGTGAATCTGCGCTACTTGGCGCCGCCTTTCGCGCTAATAGGAACTGTTATCTCAATATTTGTTGGCGCATTCATTGCTCCTGTGGGATTTATTCCGGCTTGCATTTATCTCATGTTCTTAGTGATTGCATCAGCGCTTATTGGGAGAGGTTTCGTCGAACGTATGCGCCTTCCTATGATTTTGTTGACCATGCATATGTCATGGGGTGCAGGATTCATAACTTCGTCACGTTCTTTTGTGCCGCCAAGTTAAACCAAGGGTTTCCAGGCTTTCATTACGGTAACCTGTCGTTGTGGAAAAATCGACGTCGGCTCCCATAGAGGTCTATCAGCCTTTTCGCGCGGGCCTACCACCCTTACGCCGCTATTGGCGCTCGCTCTGGGCAAGACGTTCTTTCATTTCAGAGTATTCGCGGTCAGAATTGCACTCGAAACACTTCGACACTGTTTTCGGCCAAGTGTGGTTGATCATAAATCCACTCTTGCTCTCAGGTGTCTATTTCCTCTTAATTGTCATTATCGGAGGACATAGCGACAAGATTCGTTATGCGCATTTAACAGCATGCCTTTTTCTCTTTTATTTTGTATCGAATACCTTGGCTGGGGGTTCGCGCTCAGTCGTAAAGGGACAGAAACTTATTTTGAATACTGCATTTCCCAGAATAATGCTTCCAATATCTGCTGCACTGATTGGCCTCATTCGATTCCTTCCAACAGTTTTTGTTTTTTTGGTTATTCGCACCGTCATTGGCTTGCCAGTAAGGTGGGAAATGTTGTGGGCAATTCCTGTTGCATTCATCACCGCGATCATGGCGCTTGGACTTTCAATTTTAATTTCTTGTGTCAACGTATATTTTCGAGACGTCTCAAGTTTCTTGCCGTATTTCAGTCGCACATGGTTGTACCTCTCGCCCATTCTTTATGAAGTAGCTCAGCTCAAGCCTTCAATTCGTAAATTCGAGGCTTTTAATCCACTTTTTCCGATCCTAGATTCGTGGTCTCGAAGCATGGTGCATGCTAAAGCCCCGCACATGATGAGTCTGGTTCAAGGACTTGCGTGGGCTCTCGGCTTTCTCTTCATTGGTACTTACTATTTCCTATCAAGGGAGCGCGATTTTGCCGTCCGCGTTTAATAACGAACATAAGCCAGGAGACCTAGCAATATCTGTTCAGCACCTGGGCCTTACCTACACAACGACCATCGACAAAAGACCAACTCTTAAGGCTCGAGTTCGGGCATTGGGTCGAGGGACGAAGCAAACTCGAATAGTTCGAGCGCTAGATGACGTGATGCTTGATGTGCCATATGGGTCTGTACTCGGGGTTGTTGGTGCTAACGGTGCAGGAAAGTCAACGCTGATGCGGGTAATCTCTGGAATTTTGCCGCCTTCTCAAGGACGAGTCGAAGTTTATGGAAAGGTCAGCACATTGCTTGCGTTGGGAGTGGGATTCAACCCAGCACTTTCTGGGCGGGAAAATGTTCAATTGGGTGGGCTTGCTGCGGGTATGTCTCGCAAAGAAATTGCAGCGCACTTTGAGGAGATTGCCGATTTTGCTGAACTAGGTGACGCAATCGAGGCGCCGATGCGGACCTATTCGAGTGGGATGTTTGCGCGACTTGGTTTTTCCGTTGCCGTAACTGTCCGACCTGACATTCTTATTGTTGATGAAGCGCTAAGTACTGGTGACGCAAAATTCAAAGAAAAGAGCCTTAACAAAATCAAGGAATTGCGAAGTGATGCGCGAGCATTAATTTTGGTGAGTCATGGGCTGGGCACTATTCGAGATGTATGCAATGAAGTGGCATGGTTGCACAAAGGTGCTTTGATCCAAAGGGGGGAACCCAACGAAGTCGTGGACGCTTACGAGAAATTCTTGAAGGTGAAGAAGAGTGCTGCCGTCAATGAGGACATTTAAAACTACATTCTTATTCATAGTCCTATTTTTCTCGGGGGTTACTGCGAGTTTTGGAGCAAGCGTTCCTCCGAGTTTTACTTTTTCAGGTTCCGGTTTCGGTCATGGCATTGGCATGAGTCAATTTGGAGCACGGGGTCAAGCGCTTGAGGGAAAGTCAGCGACAGAAATTTTGCAGTACTACTACACAGGCGTAACAGTTGAGCCGGTCGATGATAGTCAGAATATGCGAGTCAACATCGGGCATCTTTTAACTTCGCTCTCGCTCACAACAGACACTGTAAATGGCTCGGTCCAGATATTTTCTGGTGATGGTAAGGAAAATGCGGCAGCGATCCCCCTACAGTCCCTAAAGGCTAAAGAGGTATTGAACTTCACTCTTCTAGGCAATGCCCTTTTCCCAAGTGTCAAACCTTTGTTAGGAAATGTTCAAACACTTCCTAGCGGAAAAATGTGGACAATTCGTTGGTCTGGAACTCGTTATTTGGATGGAGTGCGTGCGCTGCTTTCAGTCAAAGTCGGGTCTGTGACGGCGAAATATCGCTATGGCCAAATTCAAATCAAATTAGTGAAAGCCTCGACCCTTGGTTACCGCATTGAAATGACAAATACAGTGCGATTGCATGATGAATATTTATGGGGAATCAGTGAAGTTCCATCTTCATGGCCGTTGGCCGCTATGCAAGCACAAGCAATTGCAGCGAGAACATATGCGCTAAATCGTCTCGGCTCAATTAAGACGGCTTGTGATTGCGATATTTATGGATCATCTCAAGACCAAACATTCGTTGGGTTTGCTAAAGAAAGTGAAGCAAAATATGGGAAGCTTTGGAAGGCGGCGGTTGCGACGACCTCCTCAGATGATTCCTCTGGCTACGTTATTTTGTATCACTCACTTCCGATAAGTGCGTATTATTTTTCATCCTCTTGGGGCAAAACTGAGAGCGCTCGTGACGCATGGGGCACGGAGATTCCTTATGCTCACAGCGTTCCAGACCTTTGGTCACTTGATGTGGTCGCAAATCCGCGTTACGCATATTGGCAGAGACAACTTTCTCAGGTGACCTTGGCTCAGATTTTCGCACTACCGGATGTCATGTCGATTAATCTTGGAGTCAAGAATGCAAGTGGGTCAAATTCTTTTGTCATCGCAACCTCGAGCAATGGGAAATCGGTTCAACTTTCTGGATCAGTATTCCTGTCCCGCTCTAAATTACCCTCCACATTTTTTGATGTTGTCGGTGCTCAAATAATTGAAGTGCCGATGCCGCCATTGGCTACCTTAACTCCGACTCCGAGTTCCACTCCTGGTGTAAGTGGGTCAACGACTCCGACCACAGTGCCAACTCCTTTGCCAAGCTTGAGTAGCTCTGGAGAACGTTTATGAATGTGTGTGAAGGACGGAATTGAGTCCGCCCCACGTGCCAGTCCGCATGACAACTTCAAGATTTCCACTCTGACTATTCCTTCGGAAAAGTAGATTGCTTGCGCCAGAAAGAGTCCCTGCCTTGACGATCTGACCATCGGGGAGTTTCACTTTTGCGGCGGCAGTTATATATGTTCCGGCTTCGATAACGCAGTTGTCGCCCAGAGAAATACCAAGACCTGAGTTCGCCCCCAAGAGGCAGTTTTTGCCGATGGAAACAATCTCCTTGCCACCTCCACTGAGCGTTCCCATGATGGATGCACCCCCACCGATATCAGAACCATCGCCGACAACGACACCGGCAGAAATGCGCCCTTCAACCATGGAAGCCCCTAAGGTGCCGGCATTAAAATTCACAAAACCCTCGTGCATGACGGTTGTCCCATGCGCGAGGTGAGCGCCGAGCCGGACTCGGTCGGCATCTGCTATTCGAACGCCACTTGGAATCACGTAATCAACCATCCGTGGGAATTTGTCTACGCTCAAGATGTTCACGCTGCCGTGCTCTGCACGAATGCGTGCACGAGTGAGTTCAAATCCTTCGATGGCGCAAGGTCCAAAAGTTGTCCAGACCACGTTATTGAGAACTCCAAAGATTCCAGTCAAATTGAGACCGTGAGGCTGGACGAGGCGGTGGGAGAGAAGGTGTAAACGTAAGTACGCATCGGACACGTTTTTCGGCGCTTCATCCAAATCGATTTCGACCTCAACTGCCTCTCGCACAACGCCTCGGATCCGATCTTCCTTAAGAAGTTGCGCGGCGAACTTGAAGCCATTTTGTTTCATCGCTCCCAGGGTCGGCGCCGGATACCAGGTGTCTAAAAGTGATCCGTCGTTAGCCAGAGTTGCGATTCCATATCCGGAGGCGTTGCGAGGCTCGTGCGACATGAGGAAAGGGTAGCCTCTATTGTTCGGGGATGCGCATTGCAGTTTTCTGTTCTTCGTCGCCGACGATCGATGATAAATATGTCGCGCTTGCTCACGACCTTGGTGTCGCACTGGGAAAACGTCAATGGGATTTGGTTTCTGGTGGCGGGCATATATCAATGATGGGCGCGGTGGCCAGAGGGGCACGAAGTGCAGGCGGAATTTCTATCGGAGTCATTCCACAAAATTTGGTTGATATTGAATTTGCAGACCATGACAGCCATGAACTTCATATTGTGGAATCAATGCGCGAGAGAAAAGGAAAGATCGAATCTCTATCTGATGCTTTTATTACTCTCCCGGGGGGCCCTGGAACGTTAGAGGAACTCTTCGAAATATGGGTCGGCAGATTCCTCAAATTTCATGACAAACCAGTAATTATTCTGGATCCATTTGGGCTTTTTGAACCTCTGAAGACTCTGCTCGACCACCTTGAGGTGCATGGCTTTGTGAAGCCTGGTCAGCGCGAACTCTTGTTATGGTGCACTAGCGTGGAAGAAGCCCTTCTAGCATGCGCAAATGGGGTCACGCTAACCTTGCCCTCATGACACAGCAGACTCTGGCCGAACTTCTGGCCAGCCTGCCGGAGGAGGAGCGAATCATTCTGACCCTCCATTACCTACGATCGCTGAGTCCGAGTCACATTGCGGAGCTTTTAAGCGTGCCCGAACGCTCTGTTGTGACAATTATTCAGACTGGTCGTAGCCATATGATCCAGTTTTTACAGATCTAGCGCCCATATCTGCCAATTTCATAATGTGGCGCTATGTGCGAGATACTTCTCCCTTACCCCTTACAGGTGCGTAACCACTAACCCGTAAGGGCTAGGGCTTAGCAGGAGAAGCGAAAAGGAGCCGGAAATATGGCAGCCATGAAACCTCGAACTGGTGATGGACCCATGGAGGTCACGAAAGAAGCTCGCTCCCTGGTAATGCGTATCCCACTTGAAGGTGGCGGAAGACTCGTAGTGGAACTTAACGGCGAAGAAGCCTCGAATTTAGGCAGCGCCCTTCACGCAGCGGCGGCGCTTCTCGTCAAAAAGTAATTCAATAACGATCCCTCTACCTTATGACTGCCAAGGTAATAAAACTTCGATCACTTGAAACTTCGATAGCGCTCAAGACTGACTTTGTGGCCCTTGGGTATGCGATCGGCAATGACGCGAAGATAACTTTCCCCCAGTCCAAGAAATTAGCTATCGGCATCGAGTCAGCCTTTGAGATAGACCTGATAGATGAATTGTTATTTTTTGCGCCAACGGGCAAAGCTGGTGAGATTTTCGAAATTCCGATTTCCGCACCTGGGGTGGGTTGCGAGCGCATTATTTTGGTTGGTCTTGGCAGAGTATCCCTCAGTGATATGCGCGCCAGCGGGGCGGCGCTGGGGCGAAAGATGCGCGGTAGCAAGAAGAGTTTATTCAGTGCAGTCGTAACTTCTCGAAAAGGTATTCGCGCCCATGCTCTTGCAATAATTCTGGGAAGTTTTCAATGGAATATGAAAACAAACAACGCGCCGGGACCTTCCAACGCGATCTATGTGAGTGATGAATTTGCGGATGAGGTAGATAAGGCCAATGTAATAGGGCGAGCGGTCTGGCTCGCTCGCGATCTCATTCACACACCTTCCAACATCAAGACCACTGCGTGGTTTGCCGCCCAAGCAAAAAAACTTGAAAAAAAAGGCAATCTCTCTGTCAAAGTATTTTCCGGAAAGGAACTTTCACTTTTCGGTGGATTGCGAGCAGTAGGACAATCATCGCCAAAGCCAGGCCCGCGGATGGTCGAGATAACTTATGCACCAAAAGGTTCGAAGTCGTGGCCACACGTTGTGCTAGTCGGTAAGGGAATTACTTTCGATACCGGCGGCATTTCTTTGAAGCGTCCATACGACGCCATGATTGGCATGAAAAGTGACATGGCCGGTGCCGCCGCTGTGATGGCCGTGATGAGCGTTTTACCTGAGATGAATCCAAGAGTAAAGGTCACGGCGCTTCTCATGTGCGCGGAAAATGCTCTCTCTGCCACCGCTCAGCGCCCCGGTGATGTCATCACCCAATATGGTGGAACCACCGTCGAAATTATTAATACTGATGCAGAGGGGCGATTGGTTCTTGCCGACGGGCTTGCATACGCCGACGCAAAACTTGCACCGGACTATCTCGTTGATATCGCAACTCTCACAGGTGCTGCCTCACTTGGCTTGGGACGTCAATATGCAGCGATGTATACGCGAAACCAAGCACTCGCTAAAAAGCTTCACGCTCTTGGAGATTCATCCGGAGATCGCGTCTGGCATATGCCTCTCATTGATGATTACGCCTCTGCCTTGAAAAGCGATGTGGCCGATCTCAACCACAATGCCAGTGCTGCTAAGTTTTCGGCAGGCTCTGTCACCGCCGCCCTATTTCTCGAACATTTTGCGGGAGACCGGACTTGGGTTCACTTGGATATCGCCGGGCCGGCGAGAAGTGAGAGCGACTCGGGCGAATATCCCAAGGGCGGAACTGGTTTTGGTGTCAGACTTCTCATTGACTGGATCGTGGGGTTGGCGTGAAGACAGATGTTCAAAGCTACATCGAAACTTTTATTGCAGAAGACGAGGTGCTGACTCGCGCACGCGCACGAGGTCTTGAGGTCGGGGCAAGGGATATTTCATCAGGTGCTGGTGCGTTTCTATCATTCTTAACACACTTGATTTCTGCGCAGTCGGTGGTCGAAGTCGGTACTGGATCAGGTGTTGGAAGTCTCTGGTTACTCCGAGGAATGATTGCAAGCGGCACGCTGACTTCAATTGACTCCGAAGCAGAACACGCAAGAATTGCTCGTGTGGCATTCGCCGATGACGAGATTGCTCCACAAAGATTTCGACTTATTACCAATCCAGTGATGGATGTTTTGAGCAAATTAACCGATCGCGCCTACGACCTTGTGGTGTTGAGAAATGATCCAGAAGATCTACCACTTTCGGTAGACGAGGCGCATCGGATACTGCGATCAGGTGGCGTGTTGGTCATTGATACATTCTTTGGCGGCGGCAAAGTAAATGATCCTGCTCAGCGAGATCCACAAACGATAGCTCGGCGAGATGTGGGTAAGAGTATTCGTTCTGCCTCGACGCAATGGGTCACCTCGCTCATTGGCGTAGGGGATGGACTCCTCATCGCCACGAAGCGTTAGATCGCAGCGTTGAGAAAGCTAAAAGTTATTTCTCACCATTTTCTCGGATTTACAGTATTGAATACTCTCATCGCTTGAGCAGTGCTGATTCTTGAAGGAGAGGCAATGGAACCTGATTCATCGCAACAATCAACTTTTCAGTCATCGACAAAACCTTGGTGGGAACCACCTACAATGGCGCCGAAGCGCACGCAAATTCCACTGGGCTCTGCGTTGATACTGGCCGTCGTTGCTGGCCTTGTCGGAAGTGCGGTTGGAAATGTAACTGGCGGAAGCACCGTTTTTGGGCATCATGTGAACTTGGTTTCTTCCACTAACACCGTTGAACGTAAAGCTGATTCCATTGCCGGTATTGCGGAACGAGTCCTCCCGTCTGTCGTATCAATCGCCTCTGATTCTTCAAATGGAAGTGCAACAGGTTCTGGATTCATTATTGAGAGTGCTGGATATATTTTGACAAACAACCATGTCGTTGCAGGAGCAAGTGATGGGGGAGTCCTCACCGTCACCCTCAATAATGGGAAAACTTATGAGGCGACGATAATTGGCCGTGACACTTCCTACGACTTAGCAGTCATAAAGATCAAAGCGCTAAATTTGCCGGCGCTGCAATTAGGAAATAGTGACTCCGTAAAGGTCGGCGATGCTGTAATCGCAGTTGGATCCCCACTTGGACTTTCGGGAACGGTTACTTCGGGAATTATCAGCGCAAAAAACCGTGCGGTTACCGCGGGAGATGGCACAGGCGAGAATTCGTTTATTAACGCGTTGCAAACAGATGCTGCCATCAATCCTGGAAACTCGGGTGGTCCTCTGGTGGACGCCACCGGATCTGTGATTGGAGTCAATTCAGCGATTGCATCACTGGGAAGTTCGTACGGCAGTCAGTCGGGTTCAATCGGACTTGGTTTCGCCATCCCAATTAATCAAGCGAAAAAAACTGCGGACCAACTAATAAAATCAGGGAAAGCGACCTACCCGATTATTGGAATTTCGATAGACAGAAATTTTAGAGGTAGCGGAGCGAAGATTGCCAATTCACCAAGTGCTGTAAGGATTGACGGCCCGGCTGACAAGGCGGGTCTCAAGGTGGGGGATATCATCACGAAATTTGATGGTCAAAGTATTTCAAATGCGGATGAATTAATCGTTGCTATTCGCGCTAAAAATGTCGGTGATGAAGTTGCTTTGAGCTATCTACGCTCTGGAGTGGCACGTGAAGCCAAAGTTACCTTGGTGGCTGCCGCGCAATAGGCCAGCAGGTAGGCTGACCTCATGTTTTTCGACATCGGTGCTGGGGAAATGATCGGCCTTGCGATCCTGGGATTAATTCTTGTGGGTCCAGAACGTTTACCCAAATTGGCATCTGAGGCTGCTGCTATCGTTCGAAAAATTCAGCGGATGTCCCACGCTGCCACCCAAGAGTTGCGAGAAAACTTGGGACCTGGTTTTGAAAATCTCCAACCCTCTGATCTTAATCCCAAGACTTTCATCAAGAAACAATTGGCAGATGCTTTAGACGAAAAAGATGAAACGCCAAGGCACGCTGTAAAGATTGACCCTGATTTATTATGACAACAATTGACGAGATAAATCTGGCCCTTAGCAAAGTCCAAGATCCTGAATTGCATAGAGCACTTCCCGAATTAGGAATGATCGAAAGTGTGAGTTTTTCAGGGGGAACGGCGTCAGTAAAAGTATTACTCACAATTTCCGGATGCCCCATGCAGGACCGCTTACGAAGTGATGTCACCTCTGCCCTACTCTCTATTGCAGAAGTAAAAGAGGTAGATCTGGAATTTGGGTTCATGTCCGAAGAGCAGCGGGATAACGTAAAGAAGTTACTTCGCAACGGTCGCGAAAAGTTCATTCCTTTTGCTCAGCCAGATTCCATGACTCGTGTTATTGGAATTGCATCTGGTAAAGGTGGTGTGGGTAAATCTTCGTTAACAGTAAATCTTGCAGTCGCAGCAGCCCAAAAGGGCTTACGGGTAGGAATTCTTGACGCAGATGTTTATGGACATTCAATCCCTCGATTGATGGGCTTGATGGGACAACGGCCAACGGCCATTGATCAGATGTTTATCCCCCTCGAATCTTTTGGGGTGAAAAGCGTTTCTATGGAAATGTTTAAGCCAGAGCGCTCCGATGCAGTTGCATATCGCGGCCCTCTCTTGCATAGGGTGTTAGAACAGTTATTAAGTGATGCTTACTGGGGAGATTTGGATCTGCTTTTTGTGGATCTTCCACCTGGCACAGGGGATTTAGCTATCTCCTTAGGCCAACTTGTACCGGCTTCAGAAATTATCGTTGTCACGACTCCTCAAATTGCCGCGGCAGAAGTGGCTGAGCGTGCTGGACGTATAGCTCATCAAATAAAGCAACACCTAATCGGCGTGATTGAAAATATGTCAGATATGCGTTGCCCGCATTGTGGCGAAGTCATTTCCCTCTTTGGATCTGGCGGGGGAGAAGCGACTTCAGATCGGCTCTCTTTGCTCGTAGGGGCGAACGTTCCATTGCTAGGCAAAGTGCCCTTTAATTCCGATCTTCGTACAGGTGGAGATAGCGGAACACCAATCGTTGTTCTCGACCCAAATTCCCCCGCCTCACTGGCCGTGAACCTCATTTGCGATCAGCTCATTATCCGCAAAAAATCTTTGGTCGGAGTGCCGCTGGGATTTGCCTGATGGAAAGTAAGGTCGCACCAGACTCTCGAACCAATCACACTGCTATTCCTGCGCGCCCTGATCTTATAAGGCTCGGAATCGGAATCTTAGGAATTGGCACCTCTGGACCTCTCATTGCTTTGAGTACCATGCCAATCTCCACTCTTATTTTTTGGCGAAATCTAGGTGGATCAATTCTGACTGCGCCTTTTGCCTTGCGCCATCGCCAGTGGCGAGAACGCAAGGGCATGGCATGGTCGGTGTTCGCAGGAATGCTTTTAGCGCTTCACTTTCTAGGTTTCTTTCTGGCTATGAGATGGACAAGCGTGGCAGCTGGAACAGCAATGGTTGCGTTGCAGCCGATTTTCGCCGCCATGTTTGTAAAATTTTTTGGAGGCCACATTCCGAGTCGTGCCTGGTTTGGAATGGCGGTGAGTTTTTTAGGTGTTCTTTTGGTAACTGGTGTTGACTTGCACATATCTTTAAAAGCATTTGAAGGTGATATCGCTGGTTTAATCTCGGCTGCACTTGCAGCCGCCTACATGATGGCTGGGTCAAAGGCCCAAGAGAGCGTTGCAACTACAACCTACACATCTGTTTGCTACTTTGTCTGTGCAATCTCAGTGCTACCGATTGCTCTCTCTTCGACGGTTTCTCTCTATCATTTCAGCGCCAAAGATTGGTGGATAGTTGCAGGATTGATATTTGGTGCGCAGATACTTGGGCACACCATGTTTAATAATGCACTCAGACGTGTTTCTCCCGCCGTGGTGTCGCTCATCATATTTTTTGAAGTGCCGGTGAGTTCGCTTCTGGCTCTTTGGTGGCTGGGACAGAGTCCTGCTTTGCTAGTAATCCCAGGTATTGCACTGATTCTTATTGGTTGTGCGTTGGTAGTCCTGCGCACTCGACCGATCGAATTGGCGATTTCATGATTGATTTACATGCGCACTCGACCTGTAGCGATGGCACTGATTCTCCCCGTGCGCTCGTAAATCAAGCTCTGATTCAAGGACTTACAGTCTTAGCAATAACAGATCATGACACCGTCGACGGATGGGATGAAGCCCGGAGTGCATTGCGATTGAACCTTGAATTAGTACTAGGAGCGGAGATCTCTTGTCTTACCTCTTCAGGGACAAGCGTTCACATGTTGGGATTACTCTTTGATGGCGATAATTCGGATATGCGTGTGATGCTAGAGGAGACGCGTGATAGTCGAATTCCCCGAATGATAAAGATGATTCAATTACTTAATGCCGCAGATATTACGGTAACAATGGATGATGTGATTGCGGCTAAACCAGTCGGGGCTACTCTGGGTAGGCCACATCTGGCAGATGCATTGGTCAAATTAGGATTAATAAAATCTCGCGACGAAGCATTTCAAGGACTCCTTAACAATGACTCACCGTATTATGTTTCACATCTTGCTCCCACCCCAGAAGAAGCAATAAAGCATATCCGCAAAGCAGGGGGTGTTGCCGTTATCGCACATGCCTTTGCATCGTTACGAGGAAGGATATTAAGCGCAGAAGACTTCGAACCAATGGTTCAGGCTGGGTTAAATGGAATTGAAGTTGATCATCGAGATCACAGCGGCCTCGAGCGAGCCGAACTCCGATCCATTGCCCATAATCTTGGGCTGGTCATTACTGGATCGAGTGATTATCACGGCACGGGAAAACTAAATGTATTAGGCGAAAATACTACTCATCGGGAAGAATGGGAGAAGTTAGAGTCATTTGCGAACGAGAGAAGGGTGGTGCGTTCGTGATCCTCGACAGCGCAAGCACCATTACTTTTGGAGCGCAAGCTTTTGTCACGCTTCTCGTCATTATGGATCCCCCCGGAGCAACTCCTATCTTCCTAAGTTTGGTAAAAGATAAAGAGCCCAAAATTCGCCGCAAGTTGGCGTGGCAGGCTGCTGCCGTCTCTCTTCTGGTAATTGCCATATTTGCCCTTTTTGGCAGAATTATTTTGAATTACCTCAGCGTTTCAATTCAGTCTTTACAAGGGGCCGGCGGTCTCTTGCTTTTGCTCATTTCACTTGAACTCTTGACTGGAAAAAGCACAGAAGATGGTGATCATTCAAATACGAATATCGCACTGGTGCCCTTAGGTACACCTTTACTTGCAGGTCCGGGAGCAATTGTTGCCACCATGATCTTTGTGCAACACGCTCACACAACTGGCAGAGTGATTGCTCTGGTACTTGCAGTGGCTGCTGTGCACCTGGTGATCGCATTGGCGCTTTTATCTTCTACTGCGATATTGCGCGTGATTCGAGAAGCAGGAGTCACTCTCGTCGCGCGCATAGCTGGATTATTACTTGCTGCTATCGCCGTCCAAATGTTGGTGGATGCTATAAAAGGTTTCGCCGCGACGTGGTGAGAGATTTTTAAGAATCTGCTTTAAATTTTTTATTTCGAGTACGGACTCTCTCACTTTTCTCGCGGACAGGTGATGCCAGTTTTGGCGAATGTTTTGCTTTCGTGCCAGAACGCGCTTGCGTCGATTTATCCGCGACATCATCTCTTGTGGCGTTTTTGGTAGTTGCTACTTTTGTCATGCGTCCAGTGGACCCGATCGGAATATTTAATGAACTAAATAGATGATCCGAAGAAGAATAGGTTTCTAGCGGCTCAGCGAGTCCGAGTTTGAGAGATTGGTTAATTAAACTCCAGCGAGACATATCGTCCCAGTCAACGAAAGTGACGCCTATTCCTTTGGCACCAGCGCGCGCAGTTCGGCCAATTCTATGTACATAGGTTTTGTCATCTTCTGGGCATTGATAATTAATGACATGCGTAATTCCATCGATATCAATTCCGCGTGCAGCGACATCGGTCGCAACGAGAACGTCAGATTTTCCAGCTTTAAAGTCCGCTAGCGCTTTTTCACGCGCACTTTGACCCAAATCTCCGTGGATTGCTGCCGCCTTAAAACCACGCTCGACTAAATCATCTGAGGTTTTTTGGCAAGTGCGTTTTGTGCGACAGAAGACCATCGTGGGACCACGACCGTCTGCTTGCAATATTCTTGCCAACATTTCGATTTTGTCGAGAGCGTGAGCCCGGAGCACATGTTGTTCGACACGGGACACGACTGCGCTCTCGTCGTTATTTTCTTGAGTTCGAATGTGAACTGGCTGGTTCATAAATCTTCGAGCTAAGGCGATGATGTCACCGGGCATCGTCGCCGAAAAAAGCATTGTTTGCTGGCGGATTGGTGTGCTTGAGAAAATCTTTTCGACATCTGGAAGGAATCCAAGATCTAGCATCTCATCTGCCTCATCCAGAACCAGACGACCAACTTTGTTCAATTTAAGTTGCCCCTGGCGATATAGATCTAGCAAGCGGCCTGGTGTGCCTACAACTATTTCGACTCCATTGTGAAGTTGTTCGATTTGAGGTTCGAATGCACGACCACCATAAACTGCAGCAACTCGAATCGATCGATTTTCGGCGATCTCTTGCAGATCCTTGGCGACCTGCATACAGAGCTCTCGGGTAGGTACAACAATTAAGGCTTGGGGAAGACCCTTGTGGGGGAAATCAGCCCACTCGGCATCGTTTGGCCCGATGACCCTTTCAATCACTGGAATACCGAAGGCCAATGTTTTTCCGGTTCCTGTTTTAGCTTGACCGATCACATCACCATCGCTCAATGCGATAGGCAGAACCATTTCTTGAATTGCAAAAGGAGAAAAAAAGCCGTTGGCGTTGAGAGCTTCTACCGTTTCTTTTCGAAGGGGTAGATCGGCAAAAGTCAGACTCACTTTAGTTAGTGCCGAAACCGACTCGACGCTCCGATTGTTCGCCAATTTCGACAAATCCGATTTTTCCAGAGGGGACAATAATTTCTCTACCACGTAGGTCACTGAGCACCAAGGGTTCACCAGAGGCAAGGGCTTGACTCACTGCGTTACGAATTTCACCGAGGGTGGAGGGGCACTCAAACGATAATTCGCTTGCTACATCCGCTATTGCAATCCGCACTTCAGCTACGGGATTATCAAGTTGTTTCTTTGAACTCATACATAAATCCTACCGAGTAACTGTGACTATGCCGAATTAGGATTATTTAACGCTCATCTGCACGAGGAAAACCTGAGATTCCTCTCCAAATAACATTTGAAACTAAATCAGTGGCTTGTTGTCTAGTGAGCACGCTATCCCGGTCCAACCAATGTCGTGCAGTCACTTGAGCACTTCCTATCAGACCTACTCCTAGAAGCATCGCAGCCTCTTGCGGCAGGCCGGTGTCAAGCGAAATCACGGCGCTCACTGCGGCAGCACAGTCGTACGTCATACGATTGAGACGTTCGCGAACTGCGGGTTCCACATTCATGTCGCTTTCGAAAAGCAATCGGAATGCTTCGCCTTCGCTATCAATAAAATTGAAGTACGCCGTAATTGTGGCGCTTACCCTGCTGGCATTTTCTGGCGTGGAGGCTATTGCCATTTGAATTTTGTAGACAAGTGAGTCGATATGTAAATCAAGTACCGCCAGATAGAGGTCAAGTTTGGATGGAAAGTGTTGATAGAGAACGGGTTTGCTGACCCCGGCATGATCTGCAATTTCGTCCATAGCAGCGGAGTGATATCCGGCCGAGGTGAAGACCTCAAGGGCGGCGCTTAGTAATTGCGCGCGGCGCTCATCTCGAGGTAGTCGTGCCTTGCCATCAGGCCTGACTTCTTGTGTGCTCATTGACTACATCGTACGGGGAAGTGGTCTCTGGAGGAATTGTCTCTCGAAGTCCGCTACGGCAGACTTCGCCCTTATGAAGGTACCGCCGTTAGTCGCCCCAGGCTCATCTCTCACCGTTGACGAGGTGAAGAGATATAGCCGCCACCTGATTATCCCAGATGTCGCGATGGTCGGACAACGGCGCTTGATGAATGCAAAAGTTCTCTGTGTCGGAGCAGGCGGACTTGGCTCACCGGCCTTGATGTATTTGGCCGCCGCAGGCGTAGGGACGCTAGGAATCGCTGAATTTGATAAGGTCGATGAATCCAACTTACAACGGCAAATCATTCATGGACAGTCCGATATAGGGAAAAGCAAGGCGCTCAGCGCTAAGGAATCAATTGCCGAAATAAATCCTTATGTACAAGTCAATATCCATGAAGTGCGATTAGACGTTTCAAACGTGATGGAACTTTTTGCTCAATATGATCTGATTGTTGACGGCACGGATAATTTTGCTACGAGGTATTTGGTGAACGACGCATGTGTGCTGCTTGGGAAGCCATATGTGTGGGGTTCGATTTATCGCTTTGATGGGCAGGCTAGTCTTTTTTGGGCTGAATATGGCCCTTGCTATCGCTGCTTGTATCCCGAGCCTCCACCGCCTGGAATGGTACCTAGTTGTGCCGAAGGTGGCGTTCTGGGAGTGCTCTGCGCCTCTATTGGCTCAATACAAACGACGGAAGCCATAAAACTAATAACAGGCGTGGGTGAGACTCTAATCGGCTCTTTAATTGTTTATGACGCCCTGGAAATGACTTATAGAAAAATCAAGGTTCGGAAAGATCCCAACTGCCCCGTCTGTAGTTCCAATCCATCCCAAACTCAATTGTTGCCTGACTATGAGGCGTTCTGCGGTGCGCTTTCAGAGAAAGCGGAGAAGGCTGTGCAAGATTCAACAATTTCTGTGATCGAGCTTAAGAAAATGCTGGATTCTAGTGCGGAGATTTTTCTTGTCGATGTTCGCGAACCGAGTGAGTGGGAAATTGTCAGAATTCCTGGTGCCGTTCTGATTCCAAAGCAAGAGTTTTTGGACGGAAGTGCATTGTCGAAAATGCCAAACAATAAGAAGATCGTCCTGCATTGCAAAGGAGGCGTGAGATCGGCCGAATGTCTTGCAATTGTAAAAAACGCTGGATTCTCCGATGCGGTTCATGTCAGTGGCGGCGTCGTGGCCTGGGCAAAACAAATTGATCCCTCGCTTCCGGTGTATTGATATGAGTTCAAAACCCTTTTCTGGAATGCGTCTATTACTAGTTCACGCCCATCCAGATGATGAAACGATTAACAACGGCGCGACAATGGCCATGTATGCCGAACTTGGGGCTCAAGTCACCCTTGTTGTTTGTACGCGAGGCGAAGAAGGTGAAGTTTTGGTTCCGGGGTTGAGTCATTTAGCGAGTAGCGAACAAGACGCACTGGGAGCTCACCGAGAAACCGAACTTGCGGTAGCTATGAAGGCACTTGGAATAAGTGACTTTCGATTCTTAGGAAATGACAATCTAAAATTTCGCGACAGTGGGATGATGGGAACGGAACCAAACAATCGCCCCGATGTTTTTTGGCGGGCGAATCTTGATAGCGCTGCGGCACTTCTCGTTGAGATTATTCATGAAGTGCGGCCCCATGTATTGATTACCTATGATGAGAATGGCGGATATGGCCATCCTGATCATATTCAAGCTCATCGAGTAGCTATGCGCGCTGCCGATCTTTCAGATAAATGGAAAATTCAAAAGATCTACTGGAATGCAATTCCAAAATCTCTCATACAGCAAGGGATTGAAGAAATGAAGAAGTTAGGTTCTAGTTTTTTTGGAGCCGATAGCGCGGATGACATTCCATTTGCAAAGGAGGATGCATTAGTGACGGCGGCTGTCGACGCAGATCAATTCGTTGATCGGAAAATGGCAGCCATGAAGGCACATGAAACGCAGATTTCACTCGACGGTCCGTTTTTCGCCTTATCCAATCAGTTGGGTCTAGCAATCTGGGGACATGAGTACTACACGTTAGTTCGAGGTACCGCGACCGGACCATTCGATCACGAAGGACGTGAGATAAATTTGTTCGCTGGAATTGTTGCAGAATGAAGTTGATAGCATCCATTCTTTGGGGAGTTGTCTTAGGAACTGCCGCGATCTTTCTCCACAGTGCTTATTCACCTTTTGGATTAGTGCTTGCTCTTTTAGGTAGTTCTATTGGTGTCTGGATGATCGGCCGCGCTTGGGGTAAGAGATATTTCAAAGTCTTGAGCATGATTGGCTGGTTTGTGATTGTGATTCGGGCAAGCACCCTGGGTGTTGGAGGCGAATTGCTCGTACAAGGTGATTGGGAGGGAAATACGCTTGTCGTTGGGGGATTGATAAGCATGTTGATCTCAGTGACTTTGCGCGCTAACTCCTGATTTACAAATTTTGCGCGGCTAGCGCGAGAGATAAATATTTATAAGTGTGGTGAACTCTGAATCCAAGCGCTTCGTAAAGACGTATTGCTCCCAGGTTCCGCAAGTCGACTTGCAGAAACACTTTGGAGATTCCTTCTTTTTTCGCAGTGAGGAAAAGTTGATTCACCAAATCCCTACCGATGCCCTTGCCTCGCCAATCTTCGCGCACATAAAGCCGAGTTAAGGTTGCCCATCCATTATTACTTGCAGTCCGCCCAACTGCGATGAGTTCGCCATCCATCCGCAAGCCAACATAGTGAGCCGATACTGCCGTGACTATTCCCTCTACTCCTTCATCTTTTTGAAGCGTGAACCAATCTTTTCCGGGTGAATCGCTGACTTCCCAGCCTTGGAAAAGTGAATCCTCGGTGAGTTCTGGTTCGATGTCAGTCACCATGACTTGCGCGTGCACTTCGCCCTGCCAGCCACGCTCTGACAAGCGTTCGGCAAGTTCGGCATATGTGGGAAGGGCAACATGAACCATTGGAGTTAGTCCTCGAGATGTGTAGAAATCGCACACATGTAGGAGAGCCTCGTCAAGATCTACTCCTGGATTTCCCAGAGCTAATACAGAATTTGCACGTCTAGTGAATTTCCCAGTTGCGCGTAATTGCCAATCTCCTAAGTATTCAATTTCTTTTGCTGGCCAAGTGGCACTTGCCACACGTTCTATTTCAGCGATACGGAGTGAAAGGGGTGCACCTCTGCCCGCCTTTGCGGTGGGTGTCACAACTATTCTCCAGACAGCGACATCTTGCGGTGAAAAATCAACGAGAAGTCCATTCTTTCTTCGAATGGATGTTTCAGTTTCCAAGATACCTAATATGTCTCGAAACCCGCCCTCTGGATCGCGCAGGCGAACACTCACTTTGTTGCCGATAGCCTCATGGGAAGGAGGCTCACAAGGGGGATAGGTGAACGGCCGGGAGGGCATGTGAGAAGAGTAATTACAAATACTTATCCTTGGTGATTAGAATGCGTAAACTGAAGTATCGGATTGGTATAAATGGAGGTTAGTCTTGACATACGTAATTGCTGAGCCATGTGTCGATGTGAAAGACAAGTCTTGTATTGAAGAATGCCCGGTGGATTGCATTTATGAAGGCGATCGAATGTTGTACATTCAGCCAGATGAATGTGTTGACTGCGGTGCCTGCGAGCCCGTCTGCCCGGTAGAGGCGATTTATTACGAAGACGATGTCCCGGAAGCATGGAAAGATTACTCAAAGGCCAACACTGAATTCTTCGTTGAATTGGGCTCGCCAGGTGGCGCGGCTAAAGTCGGATTAACTCATTCAGACCATGCGGTTGTGACAGCCCTTCCACCTCGCGAATAGGTTGATTTTCTCTGAAGCTTCCAGATTTTCCGTGGGATGTGCTGGCGCCGTACGGTGACGAAGCGAGATCGCATCCGCGCGGGATTGTAGATCTTTCCGTAGGGACACCGGTCGATGACACCCCTGAGTTCATCCAGGACGCGCTACGAGAGGCTTCTAATAGTCCCGGCTATCCATTGACCATGGGGACTCCAGAACTACGTGCAGGGATTCGCGAATGGGCGACCTCTCATCTTGGGGCCTCGGGTGAGTTCGATGTATTGCCAACAATTGGCTCCAAAGAATTAGTTGCCTGGCTCCCAACTTTTTTGGAATCAAAGAGAGTACTTTTCCCTGAAATTGCCTATCCCACCTACAAAGTTGGAGCGCTTCTGAGTAATTCGGCCGCAATGCCAGTTGGAGAGAAACCTGATTCGTGGCCAGAAGGCGACCTAGCGTGGGTTAACTCCCCATCAAATCCCACTGGTCGAACTCACTCTGAATCAGAATTTGATGCAGTTATTTCTTGGGCTCGAAAAAATAATTCAATAGTGGCCTGCGATGAGTGCTACCTGGAATTTGGGGATGCAGTTAACCCGATCTCGATTTTAAGTAGGACAGGTGGAGATAACAAAAATATTCTTGCAGTGCATTCGCTCTCCAAAAGGTCGAATTTGGCTGGTTATCGGGCGGCTTTCATTGTGGGAGATTCGGAATTAATTAATCGTATTCGCGAGATTCGAAAACATGCAGGGATGATGGTTTCGCTCCCCGTACAAAGAGCTATGGAAATGGCGCTCAAAGATGACGTCCATGTAAATGCTCAGCGCGCTCGCTATATCTGGCGACGTTCTAAACTGGTGACGGCGCTCAGCGCCTTAGGCTTTAGCTCCGAAAAAACCGATGCAGGGCTTTATATTTGGACATCCCGCGGGGAGAGAGATATGGAGACTGTTTCTTGGTTTGCCCGACGTGGAATATTGGTAACACCGGGTCATTTTTACGGGGAGAAAGGGTCTGGCCATATTCGGATTGCTTTGACCGCCAGCGATGCCCAAATTGAGGAAGCGGTTAGCCGCCTCGAGGGCGCTCAATGACACAAGGGATTTTGCTCGTGGGCGGAATGGGCACGCGGCTGCTCCCTCTCACAAGATCTGTTCCAAAACCGATGCTCCCGATTGCGGGACTTCCCGTGACCGAGCATCAATTAATGGCGGCAAAGGATGCCGGGATTACCTCAATAGTTCTGGCTGCTTCCTATCTTTCTGAAGTTTTTATCCCTTATTTTGGTGACGGCTCTCGATGGGGAATCCACCTTCAATATGCGGTTGAGACAGAACCTTTGGGTACCGGAGGAGCAATTCGAAATGCTGCGAAATTTCTTAATGGCTTGGAAAACATCGCAATTTTTAATGGAGACGTCTTAAGTTCGCATAATCTTGCAAAGCAAATAGAGATGCATGAATCTCGGGATGCTGATGTCACTTTACATTTAACGGAAGTCAGTGATGCAAGAGCCTATGGTTGTGTATCGACCGGGAAGGACGGACGTGTTAGTGCATTCAATGAGAAAATGGAAAACCCAATAGCCAACACTATAAATGCAGGCTGCTATATTTTTAATCCACGAGTACTTCTTGATATTCCGGTCGAACAAGTTGTGAGCATCGAGCGAGATATATTTCCTCAGCTCATCGAGAGTAGAAGAAAAATATATGGATATATCGACCGCTCATATTGGATCGATATTGGAACCCCGCAAACTTTGCTTCAAGGTTCAAGTGACCTTGTCGCTGGTACATCGCGATCTGCTGCTCTAGATTCTTTAAATCTTGACCGACACATGGGTGACTATCTTGCAATGGAGGGGTCGATAATCAGTCCATCCGCCCAACTCTCAGGAGGAACCTCAGTTTGTCGAGGCGCGAGTATCGGCGATGGAGCGAAGATGGAGGGCTCAATAATTAGTAGTAATGCAATTGTTTTGAGAAATGTGACACTGACAAAATGTTTTGTGGCTGAGGGGGCGACCGTTGATTCTGGGTCACATTTGAGTCATGCCTATGTCGGGCGTGATGGGGTTACCGCTCTTATAGCGTGAAAATCTTGTTGCGTAAAGAAAAAATTCATCCCATCCTGACTTGACTTAGAGGCATTACACGCGTGTAATTCGTGTAGTGAATTCGCGTAAGCGAGTTTGGTCCGATAGTTACTGATCGTCATGTGACTGAAGTTATGAAGGAGTATCCGAGTGCCAGATATTCGACCCAACGGCCCAACCATTCAATTAATAAGCGGCGAAACGATCGAACTTTCTTGGCAAGAGCGATCGCTCTGTGCCCAGACAGATCCCGAAGCCTTTTTCCCAGAAAAAGGTGGTTCTACCCGCGAAGCAAAGCGTGTATGCATGTCGTGTGATGTTCGATCAGAATGTTTGGAATACGCCCTCGCCCATGATGAGCGCTTTGGAATCTGGGGTGGATTATCTGAACGAGAGCGCCGACGCCTTAAGCGCCGTCCAGCGTAGTTTTTCATTGGGCAGTCGATGATGACTGACGGATGTGGCAGAGCGCAGTGAGCACACCTGAAATCGATCAACCGCGCGTAACTGCCATTCTTGTAGTTCACGATGGCGCGACATGGTTGCCTGAGGTTGTTGCATCACTTGCATCCCAAACTCGACCTATCGACCATACCTTGGTCGTCGATACCGGTTCCACGGATGCGTCTTCAAAACTCTTAAAGAATGCACGGCTCGCCTCGATTTCCATGGAAAGGGATACAGGTTTCGGAGCTGCAGTCGCAAAAGCAGTTTTGAGCCTTCCGGAGAGCGATTCCGAAAGTGAATGGATCTGGCTGATTCACGATGATTGCGCTCCACAGCCTGGCGCTCTAGAAGCGTTGCTTGATGCTGTTTCGGAGCGCCCACATGTAGCAGTTGCAGGACCCAAATTACTTGGTTGGTATGACCGCACCCACCTGCTTGAAATGGGCCTGAGCATTGCTGGAAATGGGGCTCGCTGGACAGGGATGGAGCCACGAGAATATGACCAAGGTCAACATGATGGAATACATGAAGTCTTATCTGTCAGCACTGCTGGCGCTCTCATTCGTCGGAAAGTTTTTCAGGAACTAGAGGGCTTCGATTCCAATTTAGAACTTTTCCGCGATGATGTTGATTTTGGTTGGCGAGCGCACGTCGCTGGGCACACAGTAATCGCCGTCAGCGCCGCGGTTGCTTTTCACGCTGAGGCCTCGGCCACTGAGCGCCGCAATGTAGATGTGAAGGGCGCACTTCTCAATCGGCCACTTATTCTCGATCGTAGGAACGCCGCGTTTGTACTCCTTGCAAATTCCTCTTGGTGGATGTTGCCATGGCTCGCCTTCCAGTTGTTTTTTGGTTCGGCTGTGCGTTCATTAGGCTATCTTCTCGCGAAGTTGCCTGGCTACGCCTCTGATGAATTCCTCGCTGTTGCTCTCTTACTAATTCGTCCTGCAAAGTTATGGGAGGCTCGCAAGAGGCGAAAAAGAGAAAGATTAATATCTTCGCGAACCGTGATCAGATTTATTCCACCTCGTTGGTCTCAATTGCGTCTTGGATTTGCGCGTGTAGTGGAATCCCTGCGCAAGACAATTTTGTCATCTCCTCGTGACAGTGGATCCGTCCTCGATGTACCCAATGAAGAGGAAGATCTCCTTACTCCGTCAACTCCCTTGCGATGGCGCACGGCCTTCCGGCGACCTGAAGTGGCGGGGAGTGCGTTTTTACTATTTTTTGTTTCAATGTGGTCCACGCATAGGTACGGCGCTCTCTCGGGTGGCGCCTTAGAAATGCCCCCTTTCGGGGCATCCGATCTTTGGCGTGAATACGGTCAATCTTGGCATCAAATCGCAATGGGCAGTTCAAGTTCAACGCCGCCTTGGATATTGATATTGGCAATTGGCTCAACCCTGTACATGGGGAAAGCGATTGCCTTTATGGCCTTCTTTTTTTGGGTAGCCCCGCTACTCATGGCGTTATCCGTCTATTTTCTCCTGCGCAGGTTTTCACAAAATTCTTGGCTCGTTGTTAGCGCGAGTTTGGCGTATGCAATCTCCCCTGTTTCCATCGCTTCGATCAATTCTGGACGACTAGGAACAATTGTTGCTCTCATTGTCGCTCCGAGAATAGTGTCCTATCTACCGCGATTTATACAAATAGAAACTGCAACATGGAGAATGATTTTCGGAGTTTCATTGTTGATCAGCATATTAACCTCATTTTCTTTGCTTGGTTATCTTGGAATGTTTGCGGTCAGCATGGTTGGTGTGGCGCGGGATCTTGTTGAATATAAAAGGAGTTCCAACAAAAAACTTTTCGTGAACAGAGTGCAGCGACGCCTTGCTCTAGCGTTAATTCCTTTTCTCTTGTGTTTACCTTGGTCGTTTGAAGCGTTGCTCCATCCAAGTCGCTTTCTTCTTGAACCTGGATTGCTCATTGAATCTGGGGTTCCAAACTTCACTTTGCTTGCAAATCCCGGCGGTCCAGGGTCACTCCCATGGTGGGTTATCAGTCCCATTACTTTTATTCTTTTTGTATCCGCTTTCTCGACAGCAAAAGTTCGAAGATATTCGAATCTCGGTATTTTCTTTATTTTGATTTCAGTGATGTTGAGCGCTTTTTCTATGAATGGTCACGGATCTTCGTCAAACGTTCGAATCTGGACTGGTACCCTGTTGGCATTTGCCACCATTGCATCCCTATGTGCTGGCGTGATCATCCTGGATGGATTAAGGCAACGCTTGGCGAGCGTTCGTTTCCATTACCGTCATATTCTGGGCGGAATCGTGATCGCAAGTACGCTGCTCTACGTCATCACTGCTTCAGGCTGGGCGATTACGACAAGTGCAAAAGGTCCGGTCCAAGCCAATCGCAACCAAGTCCTACCCGCCTTCCTCGCAGTTACCCCTGGCGTCAAGACATTGGTAATGCGCAATATTGGCGATCAAGAGGTGCCATCTTTTTTCATCGCGCGGGAGCGCGATGCAGTTCTAGGCGATGCAGATTTGGCGCCAAAGAATTCGCCGGTGGTTATTTTGGCCGTCCGCCAATTAGTCGATGGGAGCGGAATCGCAAGCAGCCGTATCCTCGCTAGTTTTGGAATCAAGTATCTCTATGCTCTCAACCCTGCAAATCCACAACTTGTCCGCTCTATAGATGGTCTGGGCGGGTTCGTCAGAATGTCATCTACGCAGTCAGGAATCGCTTGGAAAATTTCCGGTATCAGTGACCGTTTGGTCTTCACCGGCGCGAAAGGTGACGCACAAGCAATGCCGACACTTGCAGAATCCGCTCAGGGGACTACGCCTTCGGCAGGCACCGTATCTTTGGCAGAGAATTTTGATTCAGGATGGCAAATAATTCAAGGTGCTCAACATCTCGTTCGCGTCAAAAATCAATACGGATTGCCACAATTCCAGAGCACCGCTGGCGGAAAATTTATTTTGATTCATGATGGAACGAAAAGGCGAGCGTGGCTTGCGCTGGAGCTACTAGTTTTCTTGACAGTTCTCTTAATGGCCCTGCCAAGCGGAAAGCGAAAAAGAGATGTGTCGCAGGAGGAGATGCAATGAGAAAACGACGCGGCTTCATCATTACAGGTTCTCTCATGATCACGGTAGTTCTTTCTAATTCAGTATCTTCACATGTGCAGAGCACTAATTTTTCGACTAGCTACCCAACCGTGATCTGCCCCCCCTCAGATTCTTCTGTCACATCCCAAACATCCGTCACGTCTAGTTCCACGCCGTACCGGAAAATACAAGGAAAAAATTCAGCCTTTCAATCGATTCGGAAATTGATATATGCCAGTGATGGCAATGCAATATTGCTGGATCAACCGTCGGTGACCTCCATTACCTGGCAGGGGGTGTCAGGTGTCTGGGCCGGTGCCACTTTGTGCCGCGCACCCCAAAGTGATCAGTGGTTCGTTGGAGGCTCTGCAAATGTTTTGAGCAAAGGTCGGATTTACTTAGTAAATAGTGGATTGAGCGAAGCACTTGTGGATGTCGCACTTTGGAACAGCAAGGGACCACTTCCGGCAAAAGTGTTTCCGGTGCATCAAAATTCCACGCTTCGCATTTCACTTGATTCCATTGCTGCTGGATCAGATAGTCTCGTTGTGCGCGTGACACCACGATCTGGTCGGGTAAGTTCGTATTTAGTCGAAGAGAGAAGCAAAGGGCTGAAAAGTTTGGGCGGAGATCTGGTCAACGCGGTGGATTCGGCAGGGACCGACCTGGTTATTTCAGGAATACCTCACCAGAGAACTGCCGGCAATGGCATCTCCCACGTTGTTCGCTTTTTGGTTCCTGGTACGGCAGATGCCCATGTCCGAGTGGATTTAATCTCTACTGACGGCGTTTTTGCACCAGTTGGACTAGATGGAGTAAATATCACTCATGGAGTAGCAACAGACTTGGTGTTTAGTCCAACTATTGCATCAACCATATTTTCATTACGAATTCGCTCTGATCAACCCATTGTTGCTGGCGTATTAACGTCGCTCAAAGTAAAAGACCACACAGATATTGTCTGGAATGCTGCATCTCCGAAATTAGTACCTATGACTTTAGGCGTACGGGGATTAAATCCCACCTTAGTCTTTACCGGAGATTCAATTTTGGTTGCAATTTCTGCTCGTTTGACTAGCGGGAAAGTTTTGAAGAATCGATTAAAAGGGAGCGATATTGCAGCATGGAGAGTGCCGGACAATGTTTCCTCTGTTGATATCTCGCCCTCGGGTTCTATTATTTCGGGAGGAGCAATAATCTCCTCAAATAGTGGAGTGGCTACTTTCCCGCTGGTCGTAGGAAGTGAAATCACCAGAGCCGCCGTACCCAATGCCGACATCGCCGTGATAAATCGTTGAGGTTGACGGGTCTTTACTCAAGAAAACTACTTCTTGCCACTAATCTGAGGTTATGACATCCCATATGCTCGGCAGAAATGTTGGTGGCGCGATGGGTCGAGGATGTTCACGAGGTGGCTGCCGGCAAAGAGCGGTAATGACACTTACTTATATTTACGCAGATTCAGTTGCTGTCGTGGGACCTCTGGCTACATTTTCGGAGCCGCACGCATATGACCTTTGCGAGATGCATGGAGATCGCTTGACAGTTCCAAATGGTTGGAGCGTTATTCGGCAAGAGAGAAGCAGTCTTGATTCTGGACCCACAGATGCCGACCTTATGGCGATTGCCGATGCCGTTCGTGAGGTGGCGGCTGCACCTCAAGTGGAAAATTCAGATATTTCGGCGACACAGAGAGTTCAAGAGGTCGGTCGCCGCGGACATTTGCGCGCGGTACCTTCCTAGCAATGTCTGGAAATTCGACTTCGTCAATCTTTAAGGCGTACGACATTCGCGGCTTAGTAGATACTGAAATCTCGCCTGACTTTGCCTTTCGTACCGGACTTGGGTTTGCTCGGTTTCTAGAAATTGAGCGCGAACCAGGGACGGTAGTTATCGGTGAGGATATGCGTCCATCCTCACCCCTTTTGGCGGAGGCCTTTTCTGCTGGTGTAACTTCCAACGGGATGGATGTAGTGCGGATAGGACTAGCTTCAACAGATATGTTGTATTTTGCTTCGGGAAAACTCAATATGCCTGGTGCAATGTTCACGGCTAGCCACAATCCAGCGCAGTACAACGGAATTAAGTTATGTAAAAGTGGTGCACGCCCGATCGGAAAAGAATCTGGACTGTTGGCGATTGAGAGATTCGTTACCGATGGAAGTCCAATCCCGATGCGATCGGTCGGACAAGAATCCAATCGTGATCTACTGGATGAATACGTCGATCACTTAGTGTCATTGGTAGATGTCGGAAGCATTCGAAGATTGAAGATTGTTGTGGATGCTGGAAATGGCATGGCTGGATTTACTGCCCGACCTGTATTTGATCGTCTTAATGTTGATTTGATCGAAATGTATTTCGAACTCGATGGAACTTTTCCAAACCACGAGGCAAATCCTCTTGATACGAAAAACGTTCGTGATCTGCAAAAGGCTGTGAAGAAACATAACGCTGATATCGGATTGGCATTCGACGGGGATGCCGATCGCTGCTTTCTCATTGATGAAAACGGGGAAGTAGTTAATCCATCGACGCTTACAGGACTTATAGCTGAACGCGAGCTAATTCGGCATCCCAAGTCCACGATCATTTATAACTTAATTTCATCCAGAGCGGTGGCCGAAATTGTTGAAGAGCGAGGTGGCACGGCAGTTCGAAGTCGAGTAGGACATTCATATATAAAGAAATTAATGGCTGACACGAAGGCTGTCTTTGGAGGTGAACATTCTGGTCACTTCTATTTCCGTGATTTCTGGTGTGCCGATTCGGGAATGCTTGCCGCACTGCACGCAGTTGCTGCTCTAGGAAATCAACCAAAACCCTTGTCGAAAATACTCAAGAATTATCAGCGTTATTTTTCTAGCGGTGAAATAAATTCGACTGTAGCCGACGCGGCAGCGCTTCTTGTGGCAATTGAGTCAAGTTATGCTGGGAAGGAATCGATAACAATCGATCATCTTGATGGACTCACTGTGAGTTCTGAGAACTGGTGGTTTAACTTGCGGGCTTCGAATACCGAGCCCCTTCTTCGGCTCAATGTCGAGGCTAGAACTCAGGCTCGTTTGGCCCGGGTTACGAAGGAAGTTCTCAACCACTTGATGTAAAGACGTTCTGATCTAGCCATGGCCACGTTGACTCCTTTAGCTTCGGTGTGCCTAATGCTCTCCGACCCAGTAACCTTGGGGTGTTGAGAAGAGGAATATCAAAGACATAAGGAGATTTTAAGTGACCACGGCATCCATAACGACGACAACTCCACTCCACGAAATTGCTGATGCATCCCTCGCCAGCGAAGGAAGAAAGCGAATTGAGTGGGCAGAGCGCAATATGCCTGTCCTGGCTCAGATTCGTGAGCGATTTGCCATAAGCAAGCCATTTGTCGGTGTGCGCATCGCTGCTTGCATGCACGTCACGACAGAAACTGCCAACCTCATGCGGACCTTGAAAGTAGGTGGAGCAGAGATTGCACTTTGTGCTTCCAATCCACTTTCAACGCAAGACGATGTTGCCGCCGCATTAGTTCATGAATTCGGTATTAGCGTCTTTGCGAGAAATTCTGTCGATCGCGAAGGTTACTACTCCCACATCAATGCCGCCCTCGATATTCAGCCGCACCAAGTATTCGATGATGGTTGCGATTTGGTTAATACTCTTCACACCACTCGCACCGAACTTCTTGCGGGCATCACAGGAGGTTGCGAAGAGACGACGACCGGCGTGATCCGTTTAAGTCAAATGGCTAAAGATGGTGCGCTGAAGTTTCCAATGGTTGCGGTAAACGACACCGATACCAAACACATGTTTGATAACCGTTACGGCACGGGCCAATCTACTTTGGATGCGGTTTTCCGATCAACAAATTTCTTGCTCGCTGGAAGAATTCTCGTGGTCGCTGGATTCGGATATTGCGGAAAGGGAGTTGCCGAACGGGCTAAGGGTATGGGTGCAGATGTCATCGTTACAGAAATTGATCCGACGAAGGCACTTGACGCCATGATGCAAGGCTTCCGAGTGATGCCGATGATTGATGCTGCAGCAGTCGGAGATGTATTTATTACGGTGACTGGAAATCGCGATGTCCTTAGAGATGAACATTTCGCAGTCATGAAAGATGGAGCAATCATGGCCAACTCAGGCCACTTTGATATTGAAATCGACGTGGCTTGGCTCGAACAGAATTCCTCCAAAAAGAATCGTAAGATTCGTCACCAGACGGATGAATTTGTCATGGCAGATGGGCGTCGCTTGTTACTTCTGGCAGAAGGTCGATTGGTCAATTTGGGCGCGGCAGAGGGTCATCCCGCTGCAGTAATGGATATGTCCTTTTCGGATCAGGCTTTGACCGCTGAGTGGCTCGTCGCAGAATCTAAGAATCTAGAGGCGGGGCTACATAACGTCCCAATGCACATCGATAAGGAAGTTGCCAAACTCAAACTCAAGAGCATGGGTGGCGAGATTGACACATTGACGCCGGCTCAGGATATGTACCTCAACTCTTGGGAGCACGGCAGCTAATGACCCTTGTTATGGTCGTCGATGACGACCAGGACCTTGCCGAGATGCTCGGCATTGTTTTGACGGGTGCAGGGATAGATGTTGATTTGGTGGGTCGGGGGGATGAGGTCATTGACGTATTTCGTGCCAATCCTCCCGACTTAGTTTTGTTAGACGTGATGCTGCCTGGCCTCAATGGCATAGAAGTTTGTCGACTGATTCGAGCCGAATCCTTGGTTCCGATCATCATGTTGAGTGCAAAGGGTGACACGCACGACGTGGTAAAAGGTTTAGAAGCTGGCGCTGATGATTACATGATAAAGCCATTTAAACACCCTTCTGAATTGGTCGCGCGAATTCGTACGCGATTACGTCGCTCGTCAGCAGGGCTTTCGGGGCAGTTAACTCTTTCTGACCTCGCAATTGATTTAGTTGCTCATCAAGTAACGAGAGGCGGAAAGGCAATTGGTCTGACGCGTTTGGAATTTGATTTGCTCGTTGCGCTTGCGAAGGAACCAGGTCGAGTTTTTACTCGTGACGCACTTCTCAGCGAAGTCTGGGGCTACCGCCACTCCACAGATACTCGTCTTGTTAATGTCCATGTTCAAAGGTTGCGGGCAAAAGTGGAACATGATCCAGAGAATCCGGAAATCGTTGTGACCGTTCGAGGTGTTGGTTACAAAGCGGGAGTTACAGGCGGGGTCTAATATGCACCATCGATTTTTTTCTCGGACAAAAATCCGAAACTCCCTTGCCTTTAAGGTCATCTTCTCCAATGTTTTGCTTGGGCTCGTAATCATTTCCCTCACTGGATCCACTTTGTATCGTCAACTCTCAGACGGTATTAGAAAGGTGAAAGTTGAATCGTCAATAGGTGAAACGCGTTCCGCCATCTTTAATGCTCAATATCGTATTTTGGTTGCCACAGATGAGGAAGCGGCAACGATCAAAAAGATTGTTGAAGATATTGTGGTGAATCCAGCTGGAGTTGTAGGTGAATCTGTTAATGGCAGGGAAGTGGCGCTTCTTCAAACCAATCCAGGGGTTGCTGGGTCTCGAAATTTTCAAAGATTGTCGAACTTAGTCCTACTCAGCTCTATTCCTTCTGAATTGAGAAAACGGGTTCAGTCCGGCAAAGGAATTGAATGGGCATATTCCACAATTTCTTATCAAGATGGCAATTACCGCCCCGGACTAGTTGTTGGCGAAAAGATAAGCATTCCAAATAGTGGTTCCTATGAAATGTATCTTTTGTTCAATTTAAGTAATCAAAAAGCGACGCTCGCACTTCTGCGTGGCGCACTCTATTTTTCCGGTTTAGCGCTTCTTTTTCTGATCGCTCTTCTTACTCTCCTCGTAGTGCGTCAAGTAGTCAGGCCAGTGCGAGACGCGGCACGTATTTCCGAAGGATTTACAGCGGGAGATTTGAATCGTCGAATGGAAGTAAAAGGTAATGATGAAATTGGAAGGCTGGGACATTCTTTTAACGAGATGGCTCACTCGCTGCAACAGCAGATATCGCGACTAGAAAATTTATCCCGAGTACAGCAAAGGTTCGTCTCCGATGTTTCTCACGAACTTCGTACTCCGCTGACGACCTTACGTATGGCATCCGAAGTGATTTACTCCGCCAGGGATCATTTTGACGCGAGCATCGCCAGAAGTGCGGAACTTCTCGTAGCTCAGTTGGACCGCTTTGAAAAGCTTCTTGAAGATTTGCTAGAAGTTAGCCGTTTTGATGCTGAAGTGGCTGTTCTGGAGATCGTTCAGTTTGATTTTGCGAATGTCATTTCTCGAGCAATTTCTGATTTGAATTTGTTGGCCCAAGAAAGCGGAACTCACATTGAATTGATAAAAAGCGCGATGCCGGAAGTGATAAGTGCAGACATTCGACGAGTAGAAAGAATCATCAGAAATCTGCTCACAAATGCCATCGAGTATTCAGATGGAAAGCCAATTCAAGTAACGGTGAAAACCACTCGATCTGATGTAGCTGTGGGAGTGCGGGATCATGGAGTGGGTATGGAGGAGGAGAACGCATACCGGGTCTTTGATCGATTTTGGCGAGCTGACCTTTCTCGAGCAAGGGTCCGAGGAGGTACTGGCCTTGGATTATCTATTTCTCTCGAGGATGCTCGTTTACATAATGGTGAATTAGAAGCCTGGGGCCGTCCTGGTCAAGGTGCTCATTTCGTGTTGACTTTACCTCGTGTTGCAGGTCATGAAATTGACGCAAGGGTAATTAGACTTCAACCGGTGGACTTTCCTTCCACATAATTTTTCCAGTTTTAATGCTGTCTCTTCCTAAGCCGCAGAATGTCCGAGTGAATTTCTTCCCCGGCGTTTATGAAATTCTCTTTCCCACGCGCTGTCTGGGCTGTTCAATACTTCATCAAGGATTGTGTTCGCAGTGCAGAAAAGACTGGATTATGAAAAGCCACATATCTCACCTAGAGCAAATTCCCTTGTTTTCTTCCATCCATTATTCGAAGACAGTGGCTCGGATTTTGCTGGCTTCTAAGGAAGATGGAATTGAAGAGGCAGATGACTTAGTTTTGCAAGCGTTGAGCTATTCTCTCGGCAAGTTATCTGAAAGCACGGGGAGCATCCCCGCTCTTGTTCCAATGCCGTCCTCGCCTTCGGCTAATAGACGTAGAGGAAGAAAATACGTCTCGCACTTAGCAAATCGGCTTTCTAAATCTGAGGGAATACAGACGTGCGATGTTTTGTTTCATTCACGAAGGGTCATCGATCAATCGAAATTAGATGCCAGCGCCCGAGCCCGAAATTTGTCGGGAGCGATGTCCATCAAGGTGGGGGCGACAAGGAAACTTCCGGTGGTTCTCCTTGATGATCTCATCACATCTGGCGCTACTTTTTCGGAGGCAGTACGGGTTTTGAAAGATGGTGGATACACGCCTGTGGCGGGGATTACGGCCTTTTTGGCTCAGCCCCTACGATAGTGGAATGGGGTCTGAGAAACTGGCTCGGTTGCGCCTTGGGCTTGGGTGGTAAGCCTTATGGCTTCAAGGACTTGAGGTATTTAGAAATTTACACATTGCGGAAGATCCGCATCTGAGAGAGGTAGTCGCATGCCAGCATTTTTGGATCGAATCTTGCGAGCAGGTGAAGGTCGCATACTTCGCGATCTGAGCAAGATCGTCTCTCAGGTCAATTCCCATGAGTCGGAAATCTCTGCGCTCACCGATGATGCACTCCGAGGAAGAACGAGTCTTTTTAAAGAACGCCTCACTAAAGGTGAAACCTTGGATGATATTTTGCCTGAGGCATTTGCTGTAGTACGCGAAGCCGCAACACGTACTTTGGGACAGCGTCATTACGATGTTCAAATAATGGGTGGAGCCGCCCTTCACCGAGGCAATATTGCTGAAATGCGCACTGGTGAAGGTAAAACTTTGGTTGCAACTCTGCCTTCTTATCTCAACGCTCTTGCCGATCGTGGTGTTCACGTCGTGACCGTCAATGATTATTTGGCAGAACGTGACAGTGAATGGATGGGTCGTATCCATCGATTCCTAGGACTTAGTGTTGGCGTCATTCTCGCTTCAATGGATCCCTCTGAGCGTCGTATCGCTTACGCAGCGGACATTACCTATGGTACGAATAATGAATTTGGTTTTGATTATCTTCGCGACAACATGGCGTGGACTCTTGATGAGTGTGTACAGCGGGATCATTACTTTGCGGTTGTTGATGAAGTTGACTCAATTTTAATCGACGAGGCACGGACACCTTTAATTATCAGCGGGCCAGCTGATAAGGC
>JANYDL010000041.1 GCA_025363635.1 Actinomycetes bacterium | reverse complement strand
GAGAGGGCGCTACGGACGACGATGGAATCTTGCTCAATGGTGCCTTAAAAGTGATGGCAAATTCAGAAGGTGGGCGACCCCTATTCGAAGGGGTCAAGAATCGGGACAAGATTGTCGATGTCGCTCGTAAGATTCGAAAAGAGGCTGTGCCGCGCGAGAGGATCAAGAGACGAGGGCACAGTTGAGAGCAAATCTTGGCCAACAGTTGCCTTCCATCCGCGGGCATCGAGCGCATCGTCTCTCCGAAAGAAATTCGGCACTGAGGGTGAAATGTTGAACAGGTTATTGAGCTGTGTCGAAACACTGCAAAAACTTTTCACCACACCGAAAGTAGGTCAGCAAGCAGTTGTGGGAAATGTAGGATTTCTACTTGGTAATAAAATTTTCTTACCACTACAGACAAAGAGCTGGCACTGCTTATCGCTATCTATCAATGGATAAATAGCGCCAAATATATGCATCTTTTGGATTTGGGGACTCATGGATAGATCGAAACAAGCCTCGCAGCGGCGCGCCGGAACCTGGCCTTCGGCGTTTTCGTCGCTGCGCTGCCTGTGAAACTCCCTCAAGCAGACAGGTCAAAGTCCCTGGCAAGCCGTAATTTTGATTGGCGAATAGGACTTAAGCTCCAGTTTAAGGACTTTTAGGTCTAAGTAGCTGCGCGCGTTGTTGCCAAACTGTTGGGCGACGACATATCCGTTCGTGGTCTGGGTCAGCGGACTGTAACTGTAATTCCAATATCCGCTATAGATTCGGGATGCGGGGCCGGGCTTCAACGTCTTTAGATCGGCGTCTTGTGTTGGGTACCCACTGCCAAAACTTTTGCGAGTTGATTTGAAGCCGTCGCTAACAATGAAAGCGAGGGGAAGCTGATAGCCCGTATACTCCGATTGCCAATTGGCGATAAATTTGTCGGCCCCGTAATTTGGACTCGACAAGATACGAGACAAGTGCGCCGTGCAGTTTGGGGCCTTTTCGCAACCTTCAATTTGTGACGTGAACGCCGTCGTCGGCAAATTCATCATTGTATTCTGTGACTTCTCCACAAAGTGAGCGGTAGCATTGACGTCGTCAGAGCTGTTCCCTTGATTGGCATAATAATTCTTTACCGAGCCGTCACATTTAAAATCGGTGTCAGTGCGGTACCTCGAATAACTTAGTTGAGGATCCTCGAAAGTCATTGAATCAAACTTTGAGGTCGAGGTGCTGGTAGTCAGGACAATGCCTTTAAAATCCAAGCTTGTGTAGTCCGTTGTGGTGTAGTTGGAATAGCTTACCTTAAGCCTGTCATCTACTTGAATACCTATACCGGGTGTTTCGATGTGAATAAGAAAACTACCGAAACTGGTCAGCTTCCCCTCGTGCCCACAATCAAAAATTTTTACTGACGTTCGCCTCTGTTCTATCGATTTCAGCGCAGTTTCATTCTTCGAAAATCTAACGAGTCCTCGACTCAGAAAGGTGCCGCTAAAGCAGTTGGTCACTTCACCCCCCAATCTGAGGTCAATATGTGTTTCACAGCCGCCTGGAGCCAGTGCAACGTCGAAGGTAATACCGCCACAATTATATGATGGGGAGGCGCCAGGAGTAGTCGGATATGGACTGGGCATTTGTCCTAGCAGAGACGTTGGCAACGTTGCCATGATGAGTGAAGTCGACGCCTTGAAAGCGAGCCGAGTCATATTTGATCGTTTCATAATAGTCTCCTTACTTAAGGTCTTTAGGTGCAGTCGCAAGATCCATTCAGTTTCCAAGCTTCTTCGAAGGATTTGCAACGCATTTGCAACTAATCGATGTGTCATCCGGCTTGTCTTTGCAAAGCGCTGCGTCGCAGGAGCACTTATTGTAACTAGGACACTGTAGCGTGCCGTCCTTCAAGTCAGGTACCGATAGACCAAATTTGCAGTGTCCTTGACAGCTATTGGCAGGGGTCGGAATTGGTTTCGGGGGTTGATTACCTGAGCCGTCGAAGAACACATCGCTTGAAGATGTGGCGTCCTGTTCATGACGTTCAGACTTGGTGTTTTCCTGCGAACAAGCTGATGCAAATACTAGAAGGAAGCCTAAGAGTGTCGAAATTAGTGAAGCTTTCATTATGAGTTCCCCTTTTTTGTTTAGATCCGAATGCGTTTCTGTCTCGGCAAAATGCAACAAACCGGCCAAAGCAGGTTTGCTCCTATTTACCGGTAGATAGAGATATTGGGGCTTGATGGTTCTGAGAAAGCCGAGGCGAGCTGCGGCGCCGCCAGAGCAATTACTCTTTGAATTGGCGTTACTTAACAGGGCTGCGATAGTGGCCGCCTGAAAGGGCTGAGCCATTTGGGGATGATTCTATCTACGCCAGCGCAACATGTCGCTATTGCTGACTATTTTGTAGTTCTCGCCGGTGCTTGATTTAACGTTTAACATTATGTATCCGGCAATCCTTGCGAAGGAGCGGCTCCATGCAGCAAGTCATTTTTAATCGCCCTACTGCCGCGCCATTCAACTATCTATAATTACTTGTATTTTTAAAAATTACGCTTAAATGTCCCCCCCTGCCTCATGAAGTAGCACCTACTTCCGAATACTCTTATAGGGGAGAAATCGAGACTAGCAACGGGCACTTAGGCCCAGGTCACCCCGTCAGGAGGAAGTGTTGGAAACCATCGGCAGTACGACCGAGAAAACCAGGTTCTATAACATTCCAGTAGAAAGGATCCTGGACAATTCCGTGACCGACTTTGACCTGTTTGTGAACGTGAAAGAGCATCTCGTTCTTTACAGCGGGCTTGGTTATCGCTGGACGCGGGACGAACTGCA
Organism: Actinomycetes bacterium; assembly: GCA_025363635.1. Taxonomy (GTDB): domain Bacteria; phylum Actinomycetota; class Actinomycetes; order Nanopelagicales; family Nanopelagicaceae; genus QYPT01. Next base: position 263 of record JANYDL010000041.1, on the reverse strand, counting down.
GCGTCTCTTGGCGATTGGCTGCAATCAACTTCTCATCAAAGGGAGCGATCTGCCCAAAGCTAAGATGTACGAAGTCCTCTCCAAACTGCCTACCATCGATAAAACCAAGGCCCCGAAGGAGCGTATTCGCACCATCGAAGATTTGGGCGCGACTTTCATTAAATGCCTTCATGAAGGGGACATCACCCCAGCCTGTGTGAGCAAGGCAGAGTCTATCGCTCAATCCATGGTGGACTGCATCGCCGAAGACGTGAGCTGCATCA
>JANYDL010000015.1 GCA_025363635.1 Actinomycetes bacterium | reverse complement strand
TTATCTTCGCGACAACATGGCGTGGACTCTTGATGAGTGTGTACAGCGGGATCATTACTTTGCGGTTGTTGATGAAGTTGACTCAATTTTAATCGACGAGGCACGGACACCTTTAATTATCAGCGGGCCAGCTGATAAGGCAACCAAATGGTACGTGGAGTTCAATACCATCGCTGGAAAATTGATACGAGACGTACACTATGAAATTGATGAAAAGAAGAAAACATCAGGAATTTTGGAAGAGGGCGTTACAAAAGTTGAAGAATTGCTGGGCATTGAGAATTTGTACGAAGCAGCAAACACTCCTCTGATTAGCTATTTGAATAATGCCGTCAGGGCGAAGGAACTCTTTAAGCGCGACAAAGATTACGTTGTTATGAACGGTGAACTATTGATAGTGGATGAGCACACCGGGCGTATTCTTTCGGGGCGTCGTTATAGCGAAGGTATGCACCAAGCGCTCGAAGCGAAAGAACGAATTGAAATTCAAGATGAGAATCAAACGCTGGCGACAATAACCTTGCAAAACTATTTCAGACTCTACGAAAAGATTTCTGGAATGACCGGTACAGCGATGACGGAAGCATCGGAATTTCACCAAATCTATAAATTAGGAGTAGTGCCCATCCCGACAAATCGAGAAATGATCCGCATGGATCAAGCAGATTTGGTCTACAAGACGGAGGAAGGCAAATTTGCCGCTGTTGCTAAGGACATTGTCGATCGTCATCGAAAGGGACAGCCCGTCCTCGTTGGAACCGTCAGTGTGGAAAAATCAGAGGATTTATCAGCGGTACTTCGCAAGAATGGCATCGCTCATGAAGTATTGAACGCTAAGCATCACGAGCGTGAAGCTGCGATCATCGCACGTGCTGGTGTTTCCGGTGCCGTAACGGTCGCCACAAATATGGCCGGGCGTGGAACCGACATCATGCTTGGTGGAAATCCCGAGTTCATGGCCGACTTTGAGTTGCAGCGACGGGGACTTTCTCCAGTAGATACTCCAGAAGAGTATGAACGCGCATGGCCCGAAGAGATTGCAAAGCAAAAAGCGGCCGTGGCCAAAGAACACGAAGAGGTTATCGCGGTGGGTGGCCTATATGTTTTAGGTACTGAAAGACATGAATCGCGAAGAATCGATAATCAGTTGCGTGGTCGTTCGGGACGTCAAGGCGATCCAGGCGAATCTCGATTCTATCTTTCACTTCAAGATGATCTCATGCGCCGCTTCAACTCGGGCATGGTGGAACGATTCTTATCCGCTGCCGGAATACCAGATGACCAACCAATCGAATCCAAAATGGTGAGCAATGCCATTCGATCGGCACAGACACAGGTAGAGGCTCAGAACTTTGAAATTCGCAAGAATGTATTGAAGTACGATGACGTTCTCAATCGCCAACGTCAAGTTGTCTATGGCGAAAGACGTTTAGTGCTTGAAGGTAAAGATATTCAGGATCAAGTCCAAACCTTCATGGAAGAGACGCTTTCGGCTTATGTTAACGCGGCGACTTCCGAAAATTATTCTGAAGATTGGGACCTCGCAACTCTCTGGACGGCGCTCAGAACTATCTTCCCAATCTCCTTCACGATTGAAGATTTGGAGAGAGAGTTGGGCGGGCGAGCAGCCCTTGATTCGGATTATCTTCGTCACAAAGTCGTCGAGGACGCGGCGGCTGCGTATTCCAAGCGGGAAGCATCGCTCGGGCCGGAAATCATGAGAGAACTAGAGCGCAAGGTGCTGCTCTCAGTGCTGGATCGAAAATGGCGAGAGCATCTTTATGAAATGGATTATTTACAAGAGGGAATTGGCCTGCGGGCTATGGCCCAACGGGATCCATTGGTTGAGTATCAAAACGAGGGTTTTGAACTTTTCTCAGCGATGATGGATGGAATCAAAGAAGAAATCGCTGGTTATCTCTTCAATGTGGAAGTCACGGTTGAAGAGAACAGCAATCAAGTGTCAGGAAAGGGGCTTGAGGCCCATTCGGCCCCCTCTAATCTGCAATATTCGGCGGCGGATGAAACTGGCGTCAAACAGACTGGGGGCATATCACGGAATGCTCCTTGCCCCTGTGGATCTGGTCGCAAGTACAAACGTTGCCATGGCGCGGCCACATAGATAGATTTTTTGCTACAGCAAAGTAAGGGAAGTGCAGAGCCAACGATGATCCACGCCTTCGAAACGGATCACTAACGATCGAATGCGGTCTCCAAATCGAATGGTCAGTGTGGTTTCACAAATACCATCTAATGGTTGGCATTCATAAATCTTTCTGACTCTACCCACGTTCCTCTGGGAACCAACGTTTTTCACAAGTTCGCTATAAATTGTGTGGTGGCACCACCGTGCAAGTTGAGCAGGTTGACGTTTACCGGCCCAAATTTCTAGAACGCTGATAGCGAATCGAAGGGTCCACGTTCGTAATTCTGGAAGATCACGGGCGGAGGTGGGTTGAGGTGCAAATTCAGGATCGAATTCTTCGCCAAAATTTGTAGGAAGGCAATAGAGCAGAGGCTGGCGTTCGCAATCAATCTCGGCCTTCCGAAATAAATCGAGCATTGGGTGGTTCCACATTTCAGGTTGGTTGCCAATGGGCTCGATGTAAGTTATTGCTCTGGTACTAATGTTTGATGTGGTCATGGACTCAAGGTTCGCCAAAGCGCGCTGGATGACCTCATCCATGTGAAGGAAATGTGTGTCATCCGATCGGATACCTGTGGAACTCGAAAGGGGCCAATCAGTAAAAACCCCCTTTAGTTTCCTCTATGCGAAACTACACACGAGATCTCTCAATCAGGATGTTGTTGGCAGGCACTTTGATAACTGCTTCCTTTCTGTCGGCTTACTTCATTTCTGCTTCTGCAAATCATTCAGCGCTCTATTGGGGCGCTCGAACTGACTTGGTTTCAGGACATCAGTTGAGAGCAGACGATATTGAGCCTCTAGCCGTGTTACTTAACCGAAGCGCCGATATCTACATGCCAGCTAAATCGCAACCCATCGGTTCATTGATTGTCCGAGGAATAAAGAAAGGGGAGTTGCTGCCTCGCGCCTCACTTGCTTTGCATCGTCAGCTTACTGATTTCGTATCACTTCCAATAAGTGTGTTGAAGAGTGATATTCCCAGCAATGTGCGAGAAGGCGAATTGGTAAATGTGTATCAAGTTGGGGAGCCAAACCTCGTTTCATCGACAATCGCGCCACTTCTTGTGCTTTCAAAAGTTGGCGTACTCGGAATTGATAAAAGCGGTTCAAACATGGGCGGATCTCAAACGTTCACCCTTTCGGTGAAAGCAATAGAGGTGCTGAATATCCTCAAGGCAACCTCTGCAGGACGTCTTGTAATTGTGAGAGTTAATGGCTGAAATTGCTTTGCCTATCGTAATAACAGCTATCGCTGATGCCTCAACAGAAGGGTTCATCGCGAGCTCACTCTTCAGTCAGGGGTGGAGCGTCGTCTTCCGCGCACTCGATGCTCAATCCTTGTTGACATATTTGGATCACTGCCCAGAAAAACTTGATGAAGCAGTTCTCATCTATTCTCCAGATCTCCCAGGACTTACACCTATTCAGATCAAAAATTTTCAGAGTTCCTTTCGTCAAGTCGTCGGGTTTTCGGATAATGCATCTCCAGAATTTCCCGGAGTACTTTCCATACCGAAGTCGCAAACTGAATTGCTCAATTTCATGCGAGGATCAGTACGATCACCGCTAATCCGAAATCAACACATACCTCAACAGAATCGAAGGGCGAGAGTCATCGCCGTCGCTTCTCCCGCAGGATCTACGGGGTGTACAACAGTCGCCATAAACCTGGCTATGGAAATGAGCATCTTAGGAAAGAGCACGCTTCTAGTTGACGGCGATGTGCGTTCTCCATCCGTGGCTTTGCTTCTTGGAATTCACAATTTAGGAAAGGATCAATCAAGTTGTGATTTTTCAGCAAATCTAAAGATATGTGAATTTACCCAAGAAAAGATAAGTAGCTTTTCTGACTTTTTGGCAGGCGCAACGCAAGTTTTTGACTATTTAATTGTGGATCTTGGGTCAATCGAGGAGTTATCCGATTCACTGACGGATCGGCGTTGGGGATCGACTCTCATTCATTGGGCGTGTGAAAGTGCCGACGAGATTGTCTTCGTGGGTAAGTCAGACCCACTTGCAATCCATCGCTTTGAGTCTCTCATTCGAAATCTTTCTAAGGTAACCATATCAGCTCGAATAAGTTGCTTGCTTAACATGCAAAGGATTGGAAGGAAACCCGGAAGGAAACCCGGAAGGAAACCTAGTGCCAAGGATGAGCAATTTATCGCAGTCTGTGCTCCATTGAGACCACATCGGATGTTGAGCCTTCCACGAGATATATCCACTATTGCAAAAGCGGAAGTTGATAGGGCCACTCTCATCGAAGTGAGCGATAAGTCACGACTGCGTAAAGCCATCGCCAAATTGGCGGTCGAATTACAGTCCTAATGTCTTATACCCTTATGACATGAGAGGTTATCTGCCAATCAAACCAACAGAAATAGGGGAGTTCGCATCTTCAGGAATTTTCCTCGCCCCTTATGCCTATGTCATGACCTCCACTGTGCAAAGTGAAAATATTGATGAGGACCAGGAGGAAATTGAGTTTCAACTGTCGTATCGCGCAGCACTTGATTCGCGTCGGCGGAACACAAGCGATTCCGGGTTTGCTTTGGCCATCGACTTTGAAATCACTCAGTTGGGAATTGAAAAGGGAGATACCATCGAACTTGTTAGCGAGATTCGATGGAATCAGGTGGAGTCAATTCTTGTTGCAGAGTCAGAAGAAGAAGAGTTGACATGGTTTGCAAGTCAGGAAGTCGAAGGGCAACTTCCTACTTGGCTAGGAGCGTGGAGATCCGATGGCTCGGCTTGAAGACCTGATTTTAGGTCGCAGCGCGCTCTCGGATGAACAAATTCATCGATTACACGAACTTACCGCTGACTGGCAGATGCTCTCTGACCTTTCTTTTGCAGATTTGATTTTGTGGGTTCCCTTACGTAAAGACAATCGCAGTTGGCCAACAGGACATGTTGCGGTTGCTCACATTAGGCCAACGACGGCAGCGACTGTTTTCACTCACGAGGTAATTGGCGATGAAATTGGATGGGGAGAAAGAGGCAGAATTGATGCAGCACTTTCGAATGGTGAGATAATTCGTGACTCAGAACCTGAACAAATCGGAGAGCTTCTTATAAAGGAAGAGACGATTCCTGTTACGTACTGTGGTCAAGTAATTGCGACTATCTCGCGTCATCGAAATGCTGACCTGATGCGATCGCCAAGTCGTTTGGAGCTGAATTACAGAGAAATAGCACACAATCTCTATCGCATGGTTGCCGAGGGCACTTTCCCCTATCCAGATGCAATTGCGGTGTTTGACCCGCTGCCAAGAGTGGGCGATGGGCTCATACGCCTGGATGTGAATGGAATTATTTCCTATGCAAGCCCAAATGCCCGTTCTGCTTTCAGCAGACTCGGTTGGGCGAACGAGCTCGAGAGTTTTTCATTAGGAGAGATCGCAGAATCTCTTTCAAAAATACGTCACGATGCACACGAGGAGGGAATGAGGAGCGCTCTCAGTGGCAAGGCACTGCGCCGTGTTGAGTGTGAAAATTCTGCCGGAACAATCGATTTATTGGTGATGCCATTGATTGCAAGTTCAGATCGAATTGGTGCGATTGTTTTGCTACATAACATCACGGAAGTACGACGTCGTGACCGCGAATTGGTTACGAAAGATGCGACGATTCGTGAAATTCATCATCGAGTAAAGAATAATCTTCAAACAGTTTCTGCGCTGTTGCGTTTGCAATCACGTCGCATCGAAGATCCTGCGGCGAGCCAAGCGCTCGACGAAGCCGTCCGCAGAATTGCCTCAATCGCCACTGTCCACGAAACTCTCTCTGGTAGTACAGAAGAGACTGTTGAATTTGATGACGTTATTGATCGATTGCTTCTGAATGCTCGCGAACTGAGTCCTCGAATGAACGAGATAGCAATTGAACGGGAAGGGAAAATCGGTCCGTTGGAGCCGAGATTGGCAACGCCACTTGCTTTGGTAGTTACCGAACTGATTCATAATGCCTTGGAGCATGGTCTTGAGGTGTCGGGTGATCGACTCCACATTTCGATTCATCGTGAGGAGTCTCGCTGTTCGATTGAGATCTATGACAATGGAGTCGGATTACCTCAGGGGTTTGACCCAATCGTTTCTTCAAACCTCGGGCTACATATTGTGAGAACTTTGGCCGAAAATGAGCTTAGAGGGCATCTTTCGTTGCTCGCTCAAGATCAGGGCACTTTGGCCCGGGTTACCTTTCCCGTCTAATGAAGTTGGTTCTGCTCCATCATGCGAGCGCGGTTTCGCGCTGCGCGGCGCTTGAGGGCGCGACGTTCATCTTCTGACAGCCCTCCCCACACTCCGGCGTCCTGACCGCTCTCCAGCGCCCAGGCGAGGCAGGCGTCCTTGACTATGCAACGGTTGCAGACCTTTTTGGCCTCTTCAATCTGAGTGATCGCGGGTCCAGTGTTTCCTACCGGGAAAAAGAGTTCAGGGTCTTCATCGCGGCATGCAGATTGATGGCGCCAGTCCATACTCATCTCCCTCCCTGATCGTGTGGAGAAATCCATCCTGTTTCCGATAGATTCCAGTAGTTAACTGCTCAGGCGTCTACATGTGCCTAAGAGGGTAATTCTCCCTGCTCACCCCCTGATAAACAAGGAGATAGAGGAAAAGATTTCCAAGGTCGAAGTGATCTATATCGCGCGTGTTGCTATTTTCTCGGAGGATCGGCACATTTGTGCGAGGAATAAAGGGGGGCGGGAGGCCACAAATCTCGAGGTTTTCTCTTAAGAGTTTTAAAAGTCTTCTGGGATTTCTCCGCATTTTCTCATTTGCGACAGAGCCGTGGCAAGAGAAAGAATAGCGAGATGGAGAAAGCATATTTTGCAACCGGATGTTTTTGGGGTGCTGAACGTCGTTACTGGCAAATTGATGGAGTGAAGGCAACCTCCGTCGGATACATGGGTGGGAGTTTGCCTAAGCCAAGTTATGAAAAGGTTTGTACTGGCACCACCGGACATGCAGAGATAGTCTGCTTGGAATTCGATCCACTTTTAGTGAGTTATCGTCGCCTCATCGAGGAATTTTGGGTGATGCATGATCCGACCTCTCTTGATCAACAGGGTAACGATGTTGGTTCGCAGTATCGAAGCGCAATTTACACGACGAATGAAGAGCAAGTGAGGGAAGCGGTTAGAACCCGAGATCTATACCAAGTCGAACTTGATCGTTCCGGTTTCGGCAAAATTGTGAGTGAGATTCGTCCCGCTGATGGACTTACTTATTGGTTAGCCGAGGAATACCACCAAAAGTATTTACAAAAGAATCCCAACGGATACGACTGTCATTCATCGACTGGAATTGCTTTTCCAAAGGAGAGTCATGTTTAAGAAATCAAAAGAGAGTTCATCTTTCCCTGTAACCCTCGATGAAGATGAGTTAAGGGCCACTCTCGATCCACTTTCATTCGACGTTTTGCGACGTGGAGCGACAGAGCGACCGTTCACTGGAGAATATGTAGATACAGAAACTGTTGGAATCTACAAATGCAAAGCGTGTTCGGGAGAATTATTTAGAAGTGAGACTAAATTCCACTCGGGTTGTGGTTGGCCTAGTTTTTACGCGCCGACGGACGCTGATGCCGTTGTACTTATTGAGGATAAATCGCTTTGGCCCAGAGTTCGAACGGAAGTTCAATGCGGCAATTGTGGTTCGCATCTCGGTCATGTGTTTGAGGGTGAAGGATATGACGTGCCAACCGATCAGCGCTGGTGCATTAATTCAGTCTCGCTCTTCCTAGAACCAAAATAGGACTACTTCTTCTCTAATGCTCTCCAGCAATACCACGCGACCACACTCCGAAACGGGCGAAATTTATCTCCCCGCAACTGGAGTTTTTGCGGCTCTATTTGTTCTTTGAGTGAATGAATTTTCTCCCAGCCTCGTCGGACTCCTAGATCCCCTGTCGGCCAAATATCTAGACGTCCTAGCTGAAACATCATGAACATATCGACAGTCCAAGGTCCTATGCCCCAGAGCGAGGTCAACTGTCCAAAAACGTCCTCGTCCTCCAAGAGATGCAGATCTTTTATTGCTACCTCACCCGATTGTGCGGCCGTGCTTAACCCTTGAATTGTTTTGACTTTAGCCCCCGAAACGCCGGCCCCGCGTAGATCTTCTGTGGTCAATTTCGCAATTCTCGCTGGCGTCATTTTCCCTCCGACCAAGGAAACTAGGCGACCATGAATCGTATCTGCGGCTTTGACTGCAAGTTGCTGTGAAATTATTGATTCAACGAGAGATTCAAAATGGCTACTCTCGTTTGCAGAACGCCCAATCGTGCAGAGAGGGTGGGAGTCAACAATGGGTTTGAATCTCTTATCTGCATTAACGATATGCGCGACAGCGCGTTTCATCTCCGTTTGTGTTACAGGCATACGAATTCTTAAAGTGAAAAACTCGGATATTCGTCGGTAACTAAAATAAAGGCATATCCATAAACGCGATTCCAATAGGCCGTGGTTCCTATTACTCCTGCCGCGCACCATTCTGGGTACTCACCTGTAAACACGATCGTGATCCAAGCAACAAGCGTGAGCATCATCGCGTAGATCCCATAAATAATTCCTACAATGTAAAGGGGAATTGCAAGCAACCATTTCACTAACGGTAATCCTCGGCTAAGTGATTTGCCCCCATCAATTCCGGGAAATTCGATCGAGAATTTTTCATTGGCTTCGATCGTGGGGTACTCATCGGTGAGCAAAAGAAAGTAGGCGCAAATGCGAAGACTCAAATTTAAGAAGGCCTTGTTGAAAGCATAAATATAAGATGGATAGACCCCGCGAAAAAGCAATGTGAGAACAACCGGTAGAACGATCATGCCTGCGGCATAGTCAAAAGTACTGGAGTAACTCGTAAAGGCTGAGGCGTAGATGGCGATTGGGGTAACAAAAAAGATTCGCAATAATGCACTTAAGCGATCTCGATTCTCCAGCTGTAATTCAATGTGGGTGGTCACCTGTTGGCTCATGATGATAATTTACTCTATTTTTATCTCCAAGTTTCAGCAAATTACGGGTAAAGTTACCGAGAAATATTTTGATTGCAGTTTATTTGCGGTGAGGGAGAAATGGCTGGCATCAAGGAGATTGCCGCGTTGGCGGGTGTTTCAACCGCAACCGTTTCGCGTGCATTGCGCGGCATGCACCATGTCAACGAAGAAACACGCGTAAAGATCGTGGCGGCTGCGGAAAAACTTAACTATCCAATCGGCGGCGAAAAGGGACGAGGTGCATCCGGAAGGCTTCACAGCGTTGGAGTCGTTGCTCCTTACATCGCAAATTGGTATTTCTCGCAAGTGATCCATGGGGCGGAACAGGCGCTACGAGAGGCAGGATTCGATTTACTTTTGTACAACTTCAGCCAGATGAAAGGCAGGGAAAGGCTCTTTCAGCACCAACTTCTTAAAGGACGAGTAGATGGAATTATCGTTATTAGTTTGCCCCCGACAAAAGAAGAGTTCGACTCGATGCTCAGCCTAGGGATTCCAATATCTCTCGTGGGAATGCATCATGAAGGTTGTTCTAGCGTCGCGATCGATGATGTAGCGGCGGCTCGCACGGCTACCCAACATCTCGTAAATCAAGGGCATAAAGAAATTGCTTTGATGTCGGGCCGTCCAGACGATCCATTCAATTTCTCCGTTCCACAGGATCGACGGCTCGGATTCATGCAAGTGCTTGCCGAAAATCGATTGAAGTGGATTCCGAGTCGCGAAGTTCATGGGGATTTCACTTTGCATGGGGGTGCCAGAGCAATGGACGAGCTTTTGGCAAGACCAAATCGTCCGACGGCGATATTTTGCGAGTCAGATGAAATGGCCATTGGAGCCCTGCAAGCAGCTCGCCGCCATGGACTCAAGGTCCCTACCGATATCTCCATCATCGGATTTGATGGACACGAGATGGCGGAGTTTTCAGATCTCACCACGATTGAGCAGCCGGTGCAATTGATGGGCGAGATGGCAGGACGGGCGATCATGGAAAAATTGCGGAAACCGGATGCACCCTATTCGGCAATTACACTGCAAACAACTCTTATTGTTCGAAATTCAACGAGAAGACTGGGCTAGCGCAACCGCATGCAAATGGAATACTGGGCATATGTCGCCACTTGAAATCCAAGCCTTTTCTTTGGAGCAGTTACGTCGCCACAGAAGCACTAAGTGGCGCGACTTTCCTTCAGAAGTTTTACCTCTACCCGTGGCCGAAATGGATTTCCCGATAGCAGAGCCGATCAGGGATTTACTCTTGGAAATGGTTCGCGAATCTGATCTTGGATATTTAGGCGCTATTCCCGAACTTCCCGAAGCGTTTGCTCAGTTCTGCCAGACAAGTATGAATTGGAGCGTTGATCCGGCTCAAGTACATGTTGTTACTGATGTTGGGGTCGGTGTAGTTGAGGTTCTTCGGCTTCTGACCGTTCCTGGCGATCAAATTGTCATCAGTTCGCCTGTCTATCACAACTTTTCCACGTGGATACAAGAAGTAAATTTAGTCAAAGTAGATGTTCCCTTTGAAGATGATGGTTCAGAGTGGGGGATTGATTTCGCTGCTATTGAGGTTGCTTATCGCAGTGGCGCAAAAGTTCATTTGTTGTGTAATCCGCACAATCCGTTGGGACGGCTTTATACAACTGCCGAGCTCTCACGAATTGCAGAACTCGCTGATCAGTATGGAGTAATTGTCGTAAGTGATGAGATTCATGGTCCGCTCACATTTTCTCCTCATGAATTTGTACCATTCCTGACCTTGAGTGAAACTGCGCGGCGTGTTGGGATCACCGTCACTGCTGCCAGTAAAGCTTGGAATATTGCGGGGCTGAAGTGTGCCCTTGTCATATCCCACAGTGATCGGATGGACTCCCTCCTCAAAAAATTGCCTCCAGCAACGCATTACCGGGCATCGCTATTGGGCGCGTTTGCTTCAACAGTTGCTTATTCGCAAGGGGGAGAATGGCTGAAAGCGATCCTGACGAAATTGGATTCAAATCGCTATTTCTTGGCCACTTTATTGGAACAAAAAATTCCAGAAATCAAATATCGAATTCCTTCTAACAGTTATTTAGCGTGGTTAGATTTGAACGAACTCAATCTCGGTGAAAATCCTGCCGGTGTATTTTTGGAAAAAGGTAAAGTTGCGATCCTAGATGGACGAGGTTTTGGTCCTCAGGGACGTGGTTTTGCTCGATTGAACTTTGCAACCAGTCCAGAAATTTTGACCGAGGCTGTTGACAGAATGGTGGTGGCAATTTCATGAGCGATCAAAAACCACTGAGCCCTGATACGCTCGCGATAATTGCGGGACGACCAGCAGCCGGACCTGATGCTTTGGTTAATTTCCCAATCGCACTTAGTTCTACTTATGTTGCGGGAGGGCTTCTAGGTTACGGACGCTACGGAAATGAAACGTGGAGTGCTCTGGAAAGCGCGATTACCGCGCTTGAAGGCGGTCAGACGCTTACCTTTTCATCCGGCATGGCTGCTATCTCTAGTTTCTTTTCAATTTTGCCAGTTGGTGCGGTTGTCGTTGCCTCCGATCAAGGCTATAGCGGAGTTATGGCACTTCTCAATGCACTTCATGCGAGCGGGAAAATTGAAGTCCGTTTTGTTAACCTATCTAAAACAGAGATCGTCCTTGAAGCGTTATCTGGGGCAGCACTATTGTGGGCGGAGTCACCGACAAATCCTGGACTTACCGTGGCTGACTTGCCAGTTTTGATTGCAGAAGCAAAATTACGCGGTTGTGGTGTTGGCGTGGACAATACTTTTGCCACGCCATTACTCCAAAGGCCACTATCCATGGGGGCTGATGTGGTTGCCCACTCGGTTACAAAATATTTATCTGGGCATAGCGACATCATCATGGGTTCGCTGTCCACCAACGATTCCGCTCTTTACTCAAGGCTCTCCGAAATGAGAAAAGTAACAGGCTCGATTCCTGGCCCGTTTGAAAGTTGGTTGGCTTTGCGAGGATTGCGAACATTCCCCCTTCGGTTTGAGAGGGCACAGAGCAATGCGTTAACGATTGCTCGACGCCTCGAGGGGCACTCGAAAGTCTCTGCAGTTAATTATCCTGGGCTAGAAAGCAATGAATATCACGACAGAGCCAAGGGATTTATGAATGGTTTTGGTGCGGTTTTATCTTTCACAGTTATTGGGGGTGCGAAGGAAGCGGATCGCGTGTGCGAATCTTCGAAGATCATTACCAACGCAACTAGTTTGGGTGGTGTCGAGTCGCTCTGGGAACGTCGTAGAAGATGGCAAGGTGAAAGCACGCTTATCCCCGAAAGTTTGATCCGACTCTCCGTTGGTTGCGAAAACATCGACGACCTTTGGGCAGATATAGAGCTGGCTCTAGAAAACGCTTGATATTCTAAATGCAGGCATCTGGTGTCCTGGATGGAGTATTTTTAGATTATGTTCAAGGTCCTTCGACGAATGGTAAGTGTAATTGCACTTGCGATGCTTTCATTTCGAGCAGTCGGATCTTTTCTATCATGGATTGAAAAGCAAGAAGACAGCCCACATGGGGTTTGGATAGATGAAGACGAATTAGAAGATGCCTGATTACATCGCAGGTAGTTGCAATATCGGTGGTCCAGAAGTACAGCGTAGAAAAAAGGCCGGCTATTTTGGTCTTTTTCTATCTAGTGCTACTTTTATTTTTCTTTCAGTTGCACGGCCCGTCGGTGGTGTCCGCGTACTTATCTTTTTTCCGTTGCTTCTGACATCAATCAGCTGGTTCCAAACTCGAAATCGTTTCTGCCTAGCATTTGGTCTGGCGGGTACTTTCAACTTCGGAGATCTCGGATCCTTGGCGAAGGTATCCGACCCCGTGGATCTTCGTGCAGACAGGTCGAAAGCCCTCGGTATGCTCCTGAAAGCGATTGCGACGGCCGCGGTAGGCGATGGGATCGTGATCTGGCTTCTTTCTTAATCAAACCTTCCTATAACTCACAGCCCATTGTCGGTTTATAACCTTCCAGAAGTGATGGCATTGTGGCATTGTGGGGTAAAGAGATAGGGAGTGATTCATGAAAATTGTGATCCACGCACGTCAAGCCCAATTAGCGGAAGACTTTAAAGGAATTGTTGAAAGTAAACTGAATTCGATGAATCGATTTAGCGTAGTAATAGACAGGGTTGAAGTCGAAATAATTCATGAAGGCAATCCTCGGCAAGGCAAGTTTTCTCACAGAGTCATTCTCACGTCTCACGGTGCGGGTCCTTTATTGCGCGCGCAGGCCGCTGCCTTTAATGATGTTGCCGCGTTTGATTTAGCAGTGAAGAATTTTGAATTGCAGATAAGGAAACTTCATGAAAAGGGAAAAGATATTGCTCATGATTCGGTGAGGAAGTTAGCTGTTTCGGAGTGATCGATTCAATCTGAACTTGCAATTCCTCGAGTAGCAGTAAGACTGGCAACGGTCGTCACAATGAGGCATGCAACTATTGATCCCAAACTCACTTCCACAGAAAACTCTGGGACGTGAACGCCGAAAATCTCATTGATACCGACACCATGAAATGCTTCAAAAAACATTTTGATGCCAATAAAAGCTAATATCATTGCTAACCCTTTTGAAAGATAGACCAATCTTTTCAAGAGGCTTTCGAGCAAAAAGTAAAGTTGGCGCAGACCCATCAATGCAAAGATGTTCGCCGTCGTAACGATGTAAGCACTTTTCGTCAGACCGAAAATTGCAGGGATAGAATCCAGCGAGAATACAAGATTGGTTAATCCCAAAGCCACTAGAGCGATGGCAAAAGTACTTACGCCCCTGGATTTCATTCCCGCGACAATTTTTCCTTCCTTCCAGCCTTCTTCGTCCGCACTTTCTCGAGCGAGGGTAAATGCGGTGTAAATTAAGAAAGCTCCGAAAAAGAAGAAGACGCTTGAGAAACGAGAAATCAGTGCTGCACCAAGTGGAATGAGAGCTCCGCGCATTACGATCGTCAAAAGAATGCCCAAAAGCAAAACTAGTTGTTGCTTTTCTTTCTTAACGTGGAGATGGCCCAGAATAATAATGAAAACGAAAATATTGTCAATAGATAATGCATATTCTGTAAGCCAGCCGGCAAAGAATTCCTTTTGCCCTTGCGAAGAACTCCAGGCAGGCATGAGAAAACCGAATGCTATAGCCGCGCCGACATAAAATATCGTCCACGACGCCGCTTCAAGGAGTGAGGTCTGGCTATTTCGACGTATTACGGCTAGCCCTAAATCAAGAAGGATGACAAGAAAAAGTAAGCCAATGGTAATTAACCAGGTGCTTGTCGAAATCATGGTGCAAGTCTGCCACAGATGTATTTACGGGGTTACTACGGCCTAGTCTGGGACTTTCCTCCAAGTTTTTCTTCAATCGTACTCAACAGTTTATGTACCTCTTCGGAAATAATTTTTAGCTCTTTCAATTCTTGCGACGCTATACCTCGCGCCTCTTTGGCGAGTTCGAATTCACCCAAACTAGCCTCGTGAGTTTCATTTATTTTCTGCTCAACGCTGGCTGCTTGAACATTTTGTCCAACCATGATGATAGATAAAAGAACGAGTTGGAGAAAAGTTTGAGCAATCCAAGACACAATCACAATCGTGTCACCTGACTTTATTGCGCCAGGAAGTGAAATAAGTGCGATAAGGGCAAAAATGTAAGCACACCACATCGTGCTCACCATCGAAGTTATTTTGGCGGCTAGTTTGTTGTTGAACGTGGCGAGAATGCTCATTGGTCACCCTTCTGGCGGTTTACTTCTATACGAGTTCTCTTGTTGATACCCTCACCTATTATGGATCAGGATGCTGAAAATCGGGCGCGACCACACTGGCTTCGTCCTCATCAAGGAGAGCATCGCTGGCCCGTAGCCGTTGTAGTTGTATTCGTCATAGGACTGCAATTCGGCCTTCCTCGTTCATTGGCTTTAGCAGTGCAGATTCCAATTTGTGCTCTTGAATCAGTATTGCTTTTCGCGGTCATTGTGATCAATCCGAGACGAATCAATCGCCACCTCCCATCAACGCGCTTTATCGGATTTCTGCTTATCTCCCTAATGACACTTTCTAACACCGCTTCAGCAATCAAATTAATCGATGCCATCATTACGAGGGGAGTGACGGATGCTCGCAGTCTCTTGTTAACAGGTGGATCAATTTGGTTGACCAATGTGGTCGTTTTTGGGCTCTGGTATTGGGAATTGGATCGAGGGGGACCGGGAAAGCGAGCAGAGGCCTCGCAAACGTACCCTGATTTTATTTTTCCTCAGATGTCTGATCCTTTATACGCCCCGAAGACTTGGCATCCAAATTTTTTCGATTACTTGTACACCTCTTTTACAAATGGCAGCGCGTTTAGCCCTACAGACGTGATGCCCCTTTCACGATGGGCGAAGGCGCTTATGCTTCTTCAATCTATGACTGCACTTTTAATGGTTGGCTTGGTCATCGCGCGAGCTGTAAATATTCTTCATTGATGACTCTCCAGTGGCTAAGGATGACATTGCGTGAAAACTCGGATTGATTTAACTGCCGAACAGATTGCTCACCTCGCGGGGCTGGTTGAGGGCCGTATTTCCACTCACCAATCTGTATTAGAACAACATTCGCATGACGAATCAGCTTTTGTACCTGTTCTGCCTTCGGCTGTTGTCATGGTTCAGAGCACAGAAGAAGTGTCAGCAGTTTTAGCTTATTGCAATTCGGAAAAGATTCCAGTTGTTGCTTTTGGCGCTGGGACATCTCTCGAAGGGCATGTGGTGCCCTTACATGGCGGAGTTAGTGTGGACCTTTCCAACATGGAAAAAATTATTGAAGTTCGCCCTGATGACCTCTGCGTGAGAGTTGAGCCGGGCGTACATCGCATGGCTCTCAATGCGAAATTGGCAAATGAGGGACTTTTCTTTTCCGTAGATCCAGGGGCGGATGCCACCATAGGGGGAATGTGCGCCACTGGAGCGGCCGGGACGACAACTGTCCGATATGGGTCGATGCGTGAAAATGTCATGGCTCTCACCGCGGTATTGGCCGATGGAACAGTCATAAATACGGGAAGAGCGACAAGAAAACTCTCGGCGGGCTATGACCTCACTAGATTATTAATCGGTTCTGAAGGCACTCTTGCCGTTATCACGGAGGTGACTCTGCGTGTTTTCGGTATTCCCGAAAAGATGGCTGCAGCGGTAGTTAGATTTCCCCATCTGACAGATGGCGTCGCAGCAGCGACGGCAATTGTGAAAATGGGAATTGCGGTTGCACGGTGCGAGTTTCTTGATGCAAAGTGCATCAAGTATCTCAATTCATATGATTCATTGACTCTAGTGGAAGCCCCAACCCTCTTCTTCGAATTTCACGGATCGCCTAGAGGTGTTGAAGAGGACGCGATGAGTGTTCAGGAAATAGTGCGTGAATTTGATGGAACAGATTTTGAATGGACCTCTGAGGAAAACCAACGAAGGAAGTTGTGGAGCGCTCGCCATAATTCTCATTGGGCGACCCTTGCTGCCCATCCAGGAAAGAAAAGCGTCAGCACTGATATGGCGGTGCCTCTCTCCCGCCTGGCCGAAGCAGTGGCGCTCGCCGAGAGAACCCTTTCTCAGCATTCGTTTCCACATTCAATTTTGGGCCACGTTGCTGACGGAAACTTTCACTGTCAAATAATTACCGACCCTGCGATCAAAGGTCAGACGGAAGAAATAAGAAAAGTGGTTAGTGAAATCACCTTCAAAATTATCGCAATGGGTGGAACCTGCACGGGTGAACATGGAATTGGTGCTGGGAAAATTGACTCCTTGGTTTCTGAAACAGGTGCTGAAGCGGTAGACGTAATGCGATCGATTAAAAAGGCGCTCGATCCGAATGGAATTCTCAATCCAGGGAAAATCTTTACCCTCGCTGATTGAACCAACGGTCAGACTTAAAATTCAAAACCCCCCGATTCGGATCGCATCGGGGGGTTTTGAATTCTTGAAGTTGAGGAAGCTTCTCTCACATGTGCCTCATAAAAATTTATGACTTAATATTTTCCTTTTGGGTGGGGAGCGGAGAGATAGATAACTTCTTGCTATTTTCACTCTTCGTGGGTTTTGGATTGCTAGGGGAAACTTCGGGCTTCTTAGGTTTGATGGGTTCTAATGGCTTGGTGGGTTCCACTGGCTTGACCGGTGCAGGAGTACCTGCGACTAAGGCCGTTTTGGTTGGTCGAACGAGTTCTGGCCCAAGGGCATCCAGCGCTGTCTTTCGCGCATCTAACGCCGCCGTTTTCGCATTCTCGAGAGTTTTTCGGATGGCCAATTTTTGATCTGCTGTTTTTGCAGAAGACATTGCTATTTTTGATTCAGAATTTGCGCTGCCTACAGCGGCAGTGAAGGTGGCATCAATTGTCGCGCGCTTGGCCTCTCTTACTTTTTGTGCAGCCTTGAATTGGTCGAGTGCGAGTTGAAATGCAGCATTATTTGCATCTATCGCGGCCCGATTGCCCGATTGCCATACTGCAAAATCGACCTTCCATTTTGCCAACGCAACTTGATATGCATCTCGTGCAGCTTTGTAAGCTTCCAATTGCTGGGCATATGTGGAAGCAGAGGGAGTCGGAGTCGCGCTCGAATTGGATGCCTGTGAGGAGGTTGGAGAGGGAGTTGTAGTAAGTCCAGCGGCGCTGGCTGAGCCTGCAGTTGCAACGATAAAAATTACGGAAAGACTTGTAGAGAGAATGGTTGCAAAAATCAACCGCCCTCTTTCTGATTGACTGCTCATTCCTAACTCCTTCTGAAATCCCTGCTGGCTTCCTGAACACATCATGGGGGAAAAGATTGTGGTTATTCTGTGAAAACTCTCCGATCACTGCGCTAAATCAAAACCCCCAACTTTCGTCAGGGGTTTTGAACTAACAGAACATATTCTATTTGGTCTTGGAGACTTTTGGTGATGCCGTGAGTGCCACCGCAGGCTTGGGCAACTCGGCCGGTTTGATCGGCGCGATCGGTTCTGACCCACTAGCCAAGAGAGCCGCTTTTCGAGCCAGGTTGTGAGGCTTCTTGCCAACAATCTTGTCATTTTCATTTTCTATCCTCTATCGATTCTTTGGGTTTTAAGATTCTCTTTCGGTTCCCTCTTCTTTCTCTCCCATCTTTTAGCTCTATCACATGGAAATCCTGCGAATGTTCTCCGATAAAAGTGAATTTCAATTGAATTCGCTGATATGAGAGTTGCCGCTGTGACTGGTGACATAATTCTTAAAGAATTGCAACCAGAGTGGCTAATTAATAATTAGCCACGGCGGAGCGGCATTGCGCTTTAGGTGGGTACTTGATGACTTATTTGTGCGTATCCTGTGAGAACCCTTTGCTGACCTTGCGGATTGATGAAACTTTTAGCAATCTTTGCTTTCGATGTGAATCAGACAAGTGGAGGACCAATGGCAAAGCCCCTGATCATGATTGTTGATGATGAAGTTGGCGTTAGAGAACTACTCACCGACGCTTTACGCATTGCTGGGCTCGACACCATTGAAGCAAAAGATGGAATGAGCGCGCTGTCAATGATGCGCAAAAATAGACCAGATTTACTCATCATTGACGTAAATATGCCGATCATGGATGGCTTTGACTTATTAGAAAGAATCAGAGAAACGAAAAATAACGTACCAGCCTTGATGTTGACCGCCAGAGCCGAGCGCGCCGATGTATCTCGAGGTCTGCGACTTGGAGCCGATGATTATGTTACAAAACCCTTTGGCCTCGAGGAATTGTTGCTCCGAATTCGGGCAATATTGCGACGAAGTAAACCATTGGAAGATTCGTTTTCTATTTTGACGTGTGGTCCAATTTCACTTAATGAAGAGACTTACGAAGTTTTTCTCGATGAGGAACAAGTCGATCTTTCAAAAACCGAGTTTCGTTTACTTCAACATTTACTCCAGAACAAAGGTCGAGTTTTAACTAAGTCGAGTCTCTTAAGTGAAGTCTGGGATATCGATTTTGATTCAGATACTGGAGTTGTTGACACGTACATTTCATATCTTCGTCGCAAATTCCATTCTGAAACTTTTGCTGGGATAAAGACTGTCCGTGGAATTGGGTTTCAGATTGTGGAGCCAAAGGTTAAGAAGTGAAACTTCGCACACGATTAATTCTTACATCAGTGGCTGTCACTTCGGTGTCTACTTTTCTAATCGGAAGCGTGGCTATTTCATCATCACATAAATCGCAAATTGAACTTTTGGATAAATCTCTGACCTTGGTCGCATCCTCAATTCACCCAGATTCGACCTCCGCTCTCGCTGAAGGTTTGTATGCGGTACAACAAAGTGATGTCACGTTGACTTTGGTCTATTACAGCGCGGACGGGACGGCAACCGTTCTGAATGAATCGAAATTGAAGAAGGTTCCATCGCCTGGCGAAAAGGAATTGAAAAATAGTTACTTTCGCGCCCAGACTCATACGGGCGCAGAAAGTTACCGTTTTAGAAGTGTAAATTTGACGCAAGGTGAGTATCTCGTCGTAGCTGGTTCTCTTGGCGCAATCAATGATCAGTATCGCAATGATCGAATACGACTTTTCTTTCTGATTTTGCTTTTTTTACTTTTTGCAATACTTGCAACTTGGACTTTTATCCAACGCGACATTCGACAAATCGAAGTACTTATCGATTCTGCGGCAGAGATTTCCGAGGGAAATACGGAAATTGAGATTGAGGCAAATCAAGGCAACTCGGAAGTTGATCAACTTTCCAACGCTCTTAATCGAATGGTTGTTGCGCTACGTAGAACCGCTGAAGTGGAAGAAGCCGCCTCGAACAGGATGCAAGATTTCTTGGGAGATGCCTCGCATGAATTAAGGACTCCGCTGACAGTTGTAAAAGGTTATGTCGAGCTGCTTTCTAGCAAGGACCTCGACGATGAGGCAACGAGGAAACGCGCTTTTAGCAGAGTGACATCAGAAATTTTAAGAATGGAATACCTTATAAATGACTTACTTTTCCTTGCTGAATTTGGACTGATCCCAGAAGTTTACAAAGATAATATTGATCTTTCCGACCTTCTGGCTGCTCATGTTGCGGATTTCAAACTCATGAATCCGCAGCGAGATATTGAGATAGAGATAGAGCCAAACCTTTTTCTTGAGGGTTCGAAGCCACATTTAGAGAGGCTCTTTGCCAATATTTTCGGAAATATCAATAGACATACGCCACCAGAGGCATCTGTTCGTGTTGCCATGAGAAAGGTTGGAGACGGCTTGGAGCTTTGCGTGGAAGATGGCGGTCAGGGCTTGCCAGATAGCGCCTACGTGAATGGTGTTCAAAGTTTTCAAAGATTCGATAAATCCCGTTCGCGGGAAAATGGTGGTTCTGGTCTTGGCATGAGCATCATTTTTGCCATAGTGAATGAACACAAAGGCAAGGCAATTTTGGGAAAGAGCGCCTTGGGCGGACTCAGAATTCATGTGTTCTTTGATAACTTGAAGTTATGAACACCGATGTAGCAACTGCTTTACGTGATGTTCAAAAACTTATCGAAGACTTCGACAATTTGGTACGGGCCGTATTTTCAGGCGAACGACGGGGGATGAAACCTCGTTACACGCGAATAGATCTTCGGCCAGTAAAAGTGAAAAATCAGATTTTAATTCAGATAGTCACCAGTGACGGCAAACAAGACACCACGACAAATGTTCTCCTGGAAAATTTAGCACTCGCCGAATTACTCAACTCTGGCTATGCGAATTTCCTTGTTGAACATCGCAGTGGCTCCATGAACGTGCGTGTAACGAAGAAGCACGGAGCGCTTGTTCAAATTATGGAAGGGGAAAAAGAACAGATTCTCACCCACGATCGCGCGAAATCTAGATTGTTAGGTCCGCATGATCCCTTCCTCATCGAAGTTGGAATCTCGGATGCCTCTGGTCAGATAAAGCCCACTAGACGTGATAAATATCGACAGGTCGAGGAATTTCTGCGCTTACTTGCACCCGCTGTGAAGAACGCTATTGAGGCCGGTCACCTCGCTCGTCCAAGTGAGGAGCGGCCCCTTTCCATCATCGATTTGGGCTGTGGAAGTGCGTATTTGACCTTTGCCGCGCATCAATATTTTCGAAGTATTGGGATATCCGTAGAAGTCGTCGGTATTGATATCCGAGAGGATTCCCGTGCAAGAAATTGTGCTATCGCGGAACGTTTAGGAATCAGATCAACCATAGATTTTCGGGCGGAGGAAATAGCCAATACTTCGATTAATAGTGCTGATGTTGTTTTGGCATTACACGCGTGTGACACGGCCACAGATGATGCACTTGCGTGGGCCGTTTCACATGATGCAAAATTAATTTTTGTCGCCCCGTGCTGTCATCACGATTTACAGCGCCAGATAATCGATATTCCAGATCCATGGCAAATAGTGGCTCGGCATGGGTTAATGAAAGAGAGGCTGGCAGATTTACTTACGGACTCATTTCGAGCCCAAATACTAAAAATGGTCGGGTATCGCGCCGAGGTAATTGAGTTTGTCGGAGGCGAAAGTACGCCTCGAAATTTGATGATTCGCGCAGTGAAAACACGGGCTGTTCCATCCAAGTCCGAGGTCGAGCGATATACCGAGATGGCAAAGTTATGGAATGTAAAACCCGCGCTGGCTGACCGGCTTGGGATCAAGGATAAATAAAGGGCCAATTTTCAATCTGGAAATTAGACAGAAAGTCTCCTCTACGGCGGTAGCCGGTGGTAATATTCGAGGCTTCTCGCCGTGCTTTTTCATGAACGCTTTGGACTTACAGAAAGGCCACTAAAAGTGACTGACCCAAATGATGGCATTATTGATGCGGAGATTCATGACGGTGACACTCCGTTGACGTCAAATACGTATAGCAATCAAAATGTTGGCCCATTCGATGACGATATTTCCTTGCAACGTGTGCGGAAAGCTTCTAAAGGACGTCGAATACTTGGGCTAATCGTTGTTCTTGCGCTTTTGGCCGGCGGTTATTTTGGTGTCAGTAAATTCCGTGGCAGAAATGATTTGCAAAAGGTTCAAGGTAAAGTGGCCATGAGCGCTTCAGAATTGCGTGATCTCGTGGTGGCGAAGAAACTCGCGGTTTATTGGTCTGGTCCGGTCGATGGCGACAAATATGTACTGATCGCAACGAATCCGAAGGTCGCTTTCGTTCGCTACTTGCCAGCAGGCATCAGTCCTAGTGACACTAAAACTTTGGCACGTGCAATCGGCACATACCTTCAGCAAGATGCTTTTGCGATTACCCAAAAAGCAGGTCAGAATATTGGAAATGTTGGCTTTACTAACGCCGATGGAAATGCCGTTTTTTATGTGAAAGCTCGCCCCACCAACGTTTATATGGGAGTTGCGAAGGCTAACTTGCAAATTGAGATTTACGATCCAGGTGTGGATCAGGCACTTGGACTCTCTCTCATTCGAAATCAGGTCCGCCGCATCGTGTGAATGACCGCCTTGCATCTTGACGAAGAATCTGGGAAGAGGTAATGGGGGAGTCGTTTAGCGCTGGCTTGCGATTCAATATCGGGTTTTTTGGGCACTGTGACAATGCCGATTAGATTTGCAAATTATCATCTCTCAAATATGTGTTTTTTCTGTGAATATGAAAGCCTGTCAGCGTAATTGGTGTCGGCATCTCCCTTAATTACTTGTTTGAGGTGTTACCAGCGCGTATGCTTAGTAGCGGAGAAGCCATAGGGGTTTCTGCCGATGTAGTTGCACCTGCATCGGAGTTTGGGGCGTACCGTGTTGAGTCGCGTAATTGCGAAGCCGCGTTTTTCTGCGCCCAAAAAATTGAGAATTGTCTGTTTAACGTTGGTTTTAACTACTTCTAGCTTGTTTTTGGTCGCTCCTCCAGCGTCCGCGGCCTCCAAAGGCGGACTTACTGGGGTGTCATCTGGTGCTGGGTTTCGAAGTGCTGGATCCAATCTGAGTGGACCTCTCACCCCCACTGGTAACCCCTCACCTACTTCGGGATTGCCATCAGCTCTAAAACCGGCCGTTTCGGCTTCTCCCACTGCTTCAAAGCCCAGTACATCGCCAACCAAAAGTGGGACTCCAAGTGCATCGGCAAGTAACCCTCCGGCTGGTGGCGGCGCTGCTGCGATAACGAATGCTGTGCGCGGCATTACTGGATCCTCAGTTGTCGTGGGTGCTCAGGGTTCGCAAGGTTCGCAAGGAATTCAAGGACTCATAGGCCCCGCTGGAGAAACTGGGGCAACGGGAGCAACGGGCGCTAAGGGTGAGACAGGTGCAACGGGTGCGCAAGGAGCAAAGGGCGATACTGGGGCGACAGGTGCCCAAGGGGCCAAAGGGGATACCGGCGCAACTGGCGCGCAGGGAATTCAAGGTTTACAAGGCTTAACCGGTGCGACGGGTGCAACCGGCGCGCAGGGTGATACGGGTGCAACCGGCGCGAAGGGTGATACAGGCGCTGTCGGCCCCGCGGGTCCTCAAGGTCCGGTAGGAGCCGCCGGTGCTCAGGGTGCTCAGGGTGCTCAGGGCCCGGCTGGTCCGCAAGGTCCGCAAGGCTCTGCTGGTGTTTCGAGTGCAGGTGCACAAGGTTCTGTCGGTCCAAAAGGCGATAAGGGTGACACGGGGCCGCCTGGCCCTACGGGAAGTGGCGGTGGTGGCGGAGGTACTGGTGTTCAGGGTCCATCGGGTCCGCAAGGTCCAACGGGCGATAAGGGTCCCAACGGCGATCCTGGAGGAGCGACAGGTGTTCAAGGTCCGCCAGGTGTTCAGGGTTCGCAGGGTTCGCAAGGTCTTCCTGGTTCGGCGGGTGCTGCGGGTGCTGCGGGTGCTGCCGGTCCAGCCGGACCACTTGGTCCTTTAGGTCCGACGGGTGCCCAAGGTCCGACGGGTGCCCAAGGTCCGACCGGCGATAAGGGTCCCACTGGTGATCCAGGCGGTGCCACCGGTGCAACAGGTGCAACAGGTGGATCAGGAATTCAAGGACCTACCGGTAATACCGGTGCCACAGGTGCTCAAGGCGCCACAGGTCCTCAAGGTCCAACGGGTGCTGCAGGAGCTAACGGTATCGATGGAGCAACAGGTGCCATAGGTGCAATCGGACTTACCGGGGCAACTGGACTTCAAGGACCTATCGGTAATACCGGTGCAGCGGGTGCTACCGGTGCAGCGGGTGCTACCGGTGCAGCGGGTGCTACCGGTGCGGCAGGAATTCAAGGTCCCACGGGCGGTGCAGGAGCTACAGGAGCCACCGGTGCGGGGGGAAATGACGGAGCAACGGGAGCAACGGGGCCGCAAGGGCCTGTGGGGCCCTCGGGTTCCGTAACAGGCATAGCAGGACCAACGGGTGCCACGGGTGCCACGGGTGCCACGGGTGCTAATGGCCTTACCGGCGCGACCGGTGCTAATGGCCTTACCGGCGCGACCGGGGCTGATGGAATTCAAG
>JANYDL010000052.1 GCA_025363635.1 Actinomycetes bacterium | reverse complement strand
TTCATATTGCAGATATGTAGTAAAATATCTTATGTGACATGTCATCGACATGTGATACTATTGATGACACGCATGATACAGATATATGGAGAACAGAATAGGATGAATGACAGAGGGATTGCGATGGGGACAGGGATAGATGCATCAACATTCGCATCCAACTTCGCATTCAATTCCGCAGGCTGATCCAACTCTGGAATAGCCACATTCGGATTGAGGTCTTTAATCATTCCAAAGAGCTTCGCACGAGTGCGAGGATCGCCAGAGAATTTGTCCAGCAGCTGCTTTGCAGCGGAAGCCGAACGGACCTCGTCTTCGTCAACTTCAATAAGGGCCATTATTTTACATGCCTAATGGAGTTGTCGTTCTTCCCGCCGTTCTTCGGCATGTGAGACGGACGTGCGCCGATCTCACTCGAAGAAAGGTTCACGCGCTTAATTTGCGCGGAAGATTTCGGAACAGTCTTAGTCGAGTTCTGCCAAATATTCGTTGCCATGTTAGCCTCCAGGTTGCGGCGCTTGCGGAGGAGCAGATGGCGGTTGACCCTGCCCCTGACCTTGCCCCATGGCACCAAGAATTTGTTGCATAGGATTATCTTGCTTCGCTTGCATCATCATCTTTTCAAGCGTAGAGCGCTGCGTGCCAGCGCTAAAGGCCCCAGGGTCCACATGCTTAGAAAGCGTAGTAAGGGCTTTCATTACAGCTTGTCCTGGTTCCGAGGTAGCTCCTAGAAGGGGCAAAGCCCCCTCTAGGATTTTCACCGCCCATGAAAGCTGAGCCAGTGCCGCAGCCTGATTACCTCTATCAGGCGTCGGCATTTGGACCGGGGAGGAACCAATCGGCGGTTGACCCGGCAGCCCGCCTGCACCAACAGGAGGCATCCCTGCGTTCATTGACGGATCAGCCATTAGCGCTTAGCGCCGCGCTTGTGTTTACGACCACGAGCCATGGAAACCTCCATCACAAGTTGAGGGCAAACTGTGCCTTCGCAGACTTCGAGGGTTCCTCGTTTTACCGCACCCGCAATATAACGCCCCGGAGCATCGTCAATATGGGCCGGGGGTGAAACGGTTCCAAGTCCGCTCAAAAAGAGAGGGGACCGAAATCCCCTCTAAGTTTGGATAGGAGCCACAAGGGTTATTTACGGGAGCTGCGGCCCTTAGTCAAGAGTTCTGGGTGGTCTTTAATCATTTGAGCCTTTTTAGCCTGGATGAGTTTATAGCGAGACTTCAGTAGGTCGCGCATTGGGAGGCTCTGCATTAGGTCGATTACGGAGTCGCCTTCGATGATGCCAGCTTTCATCAGGAGCATAGCCATCTGCTGGTGGTCTTGTTCGTAAATGGGGGAAGAGCTGTGGGAGTCCACAACCACTCGATAGTCATCAGGGATAGCGGAGAGGAGGAACTCTTCCTTCTCATCTTCTCCAGTTCCATACCAGAGAGTCTGCGCTTCTTTCACCCGGAGAAGGTTGAAGGCTTTATTGCCCATTTCAGCGCACTGCCTTTCGACGATGCTGGCGCGGTCCCTCATTCTTGGGGAGGCGGTCTTCATCAATGTTTGCGCGTGGTTCGCACTGCGGACTCCGGCTTCGCCCTGACCGGATAGGATATTTTGGAAGCCGCTGACGTCGTCGAGGAAGCGGAGAATTTCATTGATATCAGCGAAGGCGGCGTCAGGCAGTTTCGGAGTTAGGTCTTCCACTTTAGCGCCGGGAGTTTCCTGCGAGATATAACCATTCTCTTTAAAGGCGTCATACATATCGTCGTTCATAGAGCTGAAACCGATGAAGGCTAACAGCCTGTCATATTGCAGCCCCATAATCTTCTTAATATCTTCCATCCGATCTCGGAGGAGAGCTTGAAGCTTCAGCATTGGGGCGAGCTCACTCCGGCCCCAGGTGTAGCGCGAAGCCCGGTTCGGCTGGATCAAAACATAAGGATGCTCACCTTTGACGAAGAGGTTCTGCTTCTTTCCTCGAGGGGTGATGAGGATGTCGGGCTCTACGAACTGAACAGTTGTGTAGTCTTCAGCTTGATCGTCGAGGATTGTAAGTTCGTGGAAAGTGATAAGGCTGAGGCGGGCTTCGGGAGAGATTGAGGCGGAGACGGAGTTCACATCTACGTTGACGCTGCCTCCTGGACCTAGGCCGTTACCGTCAGTGCTGACAACGTTTCCTGCTCCGGAAAGAACAAGAGAATGGAAGTAGTTGGACTCTTCAGTGTTTGGGGCTGACTTGGCGTGGTTCTTTGCCCGCTTATACATATCCATAGCGTCGGGAAGATGGCTGATCCTACGCCACAGCTCATACGTAGTGATGTGCGTAGTTTCAAGGAGGACTTCTTGCTTATCCAGTCCGTTAAGATCCTCCTTGTAAACGCCGAAGGCATACTGTGGGATGAGGCGAGATTTCAATCCATCGTGCCCCCACATAAGTTTGAGGACGGAACTGCCGTTGACGAGCGCCTCATCAACTCCTTCCCCGAAAGTAAGATCGATGTCCGCAGCTTCCAGCTTCTTAGAAAGATACCTTCCAGCCTCTTCCCCCATCTTCAGTATTCTTTCAGGATATTCGTGCTCAAACTCCATCTGAAAACGAAGATCGACAGGGGAGTAGAGATAGGAACTCATCCGGTCGATGTGGGACTCCAATCGGTTGTAGATGGCAGTGTCTCCATCAGGACTGCCAGTGTATTGCCACTGCTTTAGCGTAGCGCAAAGGTTGGCGCGGTCCTGCATAGAAATGCTACAGTCATCGACGAGCTGACGGATCTTCCGAATGAGGGAAGCTTTGTTGCCTGGAAGTATCATTAGATTGCTCCGAAGTGGCGAGACTGCATGGCACTAATTACGCCAGCTTGGGCTTTCAAATCACGGCGAGAGCCCCCGGTGCCAGTCC
This sequence comes from Actinomycetes bacterium, assembly GCA_025363635.1. Lineage (GTDB taxonomy): Bacteria > Actinomycetota > Actinomycetes > Nanopelagicales > Nanopelagicaceae > QYPT01. The sequence continues at coordinate 506 of JANYDL010000052.1, read as the reverse complement.
CGCCACTACCGTATAGCGCATTGTTGTGCCAGTAGTTATGTTCGGAGTTATCCGCATAGCGAGTTACGTCATTGACAACCCGCATCCCTGCAACATCACCCTCTCTCAGACTGTCCTTCATGTTGGTTTGCTTACCCGCTGCTGATTGCGTCTCGTAAACCATATCAACAGCTTTAGATATGCTGCTTCCGCCGATATGAACAGCGGAAAGCTCTGGCTCCGGCGCATCCATATCCGCCCCGCAAAGCTCACACTCACTCGGAGGCGGTTCGTCCCGAGTCATATGAAGAAAGCGGAAGTGCTCGCCGCAATCGGGACAGGCATAAGTTCTTTGAATAGGCATTACCACTTCCACCTTTTTCCACGTTTAACTGTGCGAGCCATATGCTCTCTCTGCATCTGCTGTCGCGCCAAGAAGTTTGACATAAGCTGACCAGTGAACATACGAGAATAGTCTTCTTGTGTCCACTCAGGGGCTTCGCTAGCGACCTTACGGGTAAGGCCGG
>JANYDL010000040.1 GCA_025363635.1 Actinomycetes bacterium | reverse complement strand
AGTAGACGGTTTCAAAGCCGATGGCGGAGAACACGCTTGGGGAAATGACTTGCAATATTTAGATGGTCGGCTTGGAATATCAGAGAACAATCTTTTGCCGGTAGCCTATGCAAGAACATTTCACGAACTCTTTTCTTCGACAAATCGTGAAGGCATCACTTTTTCTCGAGCTGGCTTTGCAGGAAGCAGCACGTATCCAACTTTTTGGGCAGGCGATGAAGATTCAACATGGGATGCGTATCGGGCCTCAATACGGGCGGGCATTTCGGCATCAGCGAGTGGCATCTTCTTTTGGGGATGGGATATTGGCGGATTCAGCGGCGAATTGCCAACGTCTGAGCTATATCTTCGAGGTGCGGCAATGGCAACTTTCTGTCCCATCATGCAATTTCACTCCGAGTTCAATCATCACAGAGTACCCTCAAACGACCGATCGCCCTGGAATATCGCCCTACAAAATGGATCTCCTGAAGTACTAGATATCTTCAGAGAATTCTGTGAAGTGCGAAAGCGACTCCGTAATTACCTGGCCGCCGAAGCCGAAAATGCAATTACCACGGGAAGACCGCTGATGGCTGGACTTTTCTTCGATTATCCAGACGTTAGCGAAATTTGGAACGCGCCGTACCAATACATGTTAGGTCGATACCTTTTAATCGCTCCTGTAACCGAGTCCGACACCAGTGCGTCAAAGATATATCTTCCATACGGTACATGGATTGATTTTTGGAATCGCGAGTCACAGTACGTGGGTGGTCAGTGGGTAACATTTGATACGCCACTCAATAGAATCCCTGTATTTATACGTGGAGATGCTCCTCACGATGTGAAGACTTTGTAATCAATAAAGACATCGCCTCTTGGTTTCGGTTACGTGAAAGCAAATGCCTGATGTGGAGATATTTACAAAATGAGACTGCTTGACTGCTTTCTGCTCTCATTTGCTTCTATGGGAGAGAAGAATTGTCCTATAAGCCAGCGAATCACCAACTCTTCGTTTCCCGAAGTTATTTTGCGTAAGGCGATTATCACTTGAGCCCACAATGGATCTTCATCATTTGTGACCAATTGAGTCAATACCGTCTGGTCGGTTGCTCGAAGAGTCGCCAATGCACTGTCACCAGAAATTTCTAAAGATATTCTCGAAAGCGCATCAATGGGGCTGGCCTCTGAAAGGCCCGCTGAAATTATTCTTTCAACTTCACCCTCTAGGAGGGCACGCATGACGCTCTCTTTATCTCGAAAGTGGTTGTAGAGAGTGGCGCGAGAAACTTCTGCTTCATCAGCAATTTCAATCATGCTCGTCTTATGAAGTCCTTGTTTGGCAATCATTGATTTTGCACCTTCAAGAATTGCACTTTGCGTACGGCGATACGATGTCATTTGGCGCTGATAAGGAGCGATCGACCCCTCTAAATTATTAGTTAATGACACTCGAATTAGGCAGCATCAACGACAACGAGCTTGACCGCCTCGAATGCAGAAATTTCGTGAGCCACATCGAAAATTACCGAGGAGAGAGATAATCCCAGCGCGGTACAAATTGCATTCAGAAGTTCAGATGATGCTTCCTTCTGACCTCTCTCAACTTCAGAAAGGTAACCTAGTGAGACGCGGGCTTCGCGTGCGACATCTCGTAAGGTGCGATTTTGCGCAGTGCGCGCGGCGCGAAGAGTTTGGCCGATATGAGAACGCAAAAGAACCACGGGCTCTACCTCCTTCGCACATTTGTTCTGATAATTACTTATGGAATGCAAGAATACGCGCAAAAGCTGTCAGCGCGCTTGAAACGGTAGCGTTTCGCACCACTTCACGATCCCCTTGTATCTGCAATTGAGTGCTCTGGCTCACGGGGCCCGCAATGGCTAACCAAACCGTGCCCGCGGGATGTCCATCTGCCTCGCCAGGTCCAGCCACGCCTGTCGTCGCAATAGCCCAGGTGCTCAAGAAGAGATTGAGCGCACCCTGCGCCATCGCGACCGCCACTTCTTGGCTAACGACCCCGAATTCTTCGATCACAGAGGCAGGCACCTTGAGATGGCGCTCCTTGATCTGGGATTGATACGCGACAAGTCCGCCGACAAATACATCTGAAGATCCCAGGGCGGAGGTGATTGCCGCTCCTAAACCTCCACCAGTTAAAGATTCTGCGACGCCGAGGGTTTGGCCCCTTGCGCGAAGCGCATCAATAATTTGTACAGCCGAAGTTTGTGCGGACATAATTTTCACACTGGGTTCTTAAGCGCTTGCCTGACATACCAATATCCCGTACCAATTGTGAGAACGAGGGCAATAGCCATAAATGAATTTCGGAACCAATAGAGCCAGTGCGGCAAAGGTAAAACGTAAAAACCGACTGCAAATCCCTGCGCCATCGTCTTGATTTTGCCCCCGCGATTTGCAGGTATAACACCACGCTTGATGACCGCGAGCCTAAAAAAAGTTATCCCAATTTCTCTAAACAATATGACGAAAGTAATCCACCACGGCATGTCGCCAAGAATCGACAGTCCTATGAGCGCTGTACCGATGAGGGCTTTATCTGCCACTGGGTCCAGGAACTTTCCCAATTCCGTCACAGTATTTCTACTACGTGCAAGCTTTCCGTCCAGCAAATCTGTCAGTCCGACGATAAAGAAGAGACACCAAGAGATGACACGCCAAGTACTGTCTTCCCCCCCATTTTTAAAAAGTGCATATGTGCATATGGGTAAAGCAAGAATTCTGGTGATCGTGATGGCGTTAGGAAGATTAAGTTCGGAGCGACGCATCATCGCGCCTGCGCAATCAAATCTGCGCCGAAGGAATCCACGACTATTGCAGAAACATATTCACCAACTGCGAAATTTGTGCTAAGGAATGATGTCGTGCCATCAACTTCTGGACCTTGGTGCGCTGCTCGCCCTTCCTGCAATTCAGCATCCTCAATCAAAACGACGATCTCCTCACCGATTCGATTAGTTGCGCGCTCAGTGACAAGTTCATCGACGAGCGCAGAGAGTTCCTCGACCCGTGAGTGAATCGTTTCGGAATCAATCTTGTCATCGTGATCTAGGGCTTCGGTGTTGTCCTCATCTGAATATCCAAAGACTCCGATTGCATCAAGATTTGCTTGCGTGATAAAACTTATAAGTTCTTGGTAATCGTCTTCCGTCTCTCCAGGAAATCCAACTATAAAATTGGATCGAATCCCTGCCTCCGGAGAAAGTGCTCGAATCTGATTGATGAGATGTAAGAATTTTTCGCTGTCTCCAAAGCGACGCATGCGACGTAAGACCGTAGGACTTGAATGTTGAAAAGACAGATCGAAATAAGGGACGACTTTCATCGTCTCCACCATTGCCTGTAGAAGAGTGGGACGCATTTCGGCTGGCTGGAGATAGGAAAGGCGAATGGTCTCGACCCCATCGATCTCAGCCAATTCGGGAAGTAACTTCTCCATAAGGCGAAGATCTCCCAAATCCTTGCCGTACGAAGTCGTATTTTCGCTCACAAGAAAGAGTTCGCTCACCCCTTCATTGGCAAGCCAACGAGCTTCTTCGAGGATCTCCTCAGGCCCTCGAGAGATGAAAGAGCCCCGAAAGTAAGGAATTGCGCAGAAAGAACAGCGTCTATCGCAGCCTGAAGCAATTTTGAGCGGTGCCCACGGAGCGGTGCCCAGCCGCTTTCGAAAGAGAGATCCTCCGATACCTGAGGCTGGGGAGAAAGAAGAATTGCGAGGAGCGCCTGAAGTTGCTTTTCCCAAGGCTCTTGCTAAAACTTGATGTGCTGAGTGTCGTTCAACTGGGGAAATCGGCAAAAGGGATCGTCGATCGCGCGGAACATGTGGGGTATGGCTTTCACCGGCGACGATAGAAGCCAATCTCGCGCTGATATCTCGATAGTCATCAAAACCTAAAATGCCATCTGCTTCAGGAAGTGCAGCCGCTAATTCTTCACCATAGCGCTCTGCCATACATCCCACGGCGACAACGGCTCTCGTAACGCCGTGACCTTTAAGTGAATTAGCTTCAAGCAAGGCGTCAATAGAATCTTTCTTTGCGGATGCGATAAAACCGCAGGTATTGATGAGGGCGACTTCGGCAGATTCGACATCATCGACCAGAGTCCACCCATCGGCAGCGAGACGACCAGCTAATTCCTCAGAATCCACCTCATTGCGCGCGCAACCCAAGGTCACTACTGCGACAGTTCGAATCATTTGATTGATAATACAGAAATATCGAAAAACTTTCCCATAAAACTAGTTGGTGGAATTAGAGCCATAACTAGCATCAACTACTTCTCCCAATGCACCGGGAGCAGCCATTTGGACGCCATTAACGAGGACATCAACTGCGCCTGCATTACCAAAACGAATATTCACGCCCGCCGAATCGCTGAATGTATTGGTTTCACCTAGAGCAAGGCGCCCTGAATAGATTGCAACCCCTGCTTTAGATGTGACCGAAAGCCATGTTGCTCCGCGAGTCGCAGTCACTGAAATGACAACCCCATTGGGTGCTGGTGCTAGAACCTGGGCAGTCGCACCCGGAGGAACAGTTTCGGTCGCAGCTAACGTTGAAGTTGCACCCGAGCTTGAATTTGGCGTCACTGAGGCTGTTGCTTCAGGCGCCAACGAAGCCGAAGAAAGTGTAGTTACACTTTTTGAAGGTTGAAGATTTGTGTAAACGATCTGTCCACCCACCGCAAATACCACCGCAATCGCTGACACCATCGAGAGAGCCTTGATGGAAATTCTCGATTTCTGATTTGGCGCTGCGGTCACGCTGCTTTCAACGAGAAGGTCATACATTGTTCGCTTGGCAGTAATTTGTTCTACCTCATAAATTTTGAGGAATTCACTTGGATCGATCCCGACAGCGGTTGCAATATTTCTTAGGTGTCCTCGCGCATATGCTTCTCCGCCACACTTCTGAAAATTATCTAATTCCAGTTCTCGCAATAGCGCGGTGCGGATGCTGGTGCATGATGATAAATCATCAACACTCATTCCAGCGTTTTCACGCGCTTGCGCTATTGCAGAACCCAATGACATTGCAAACCTTTTTCGAGCGGGGAAGGAAGTTAAAGGATAACGCCCAAGTGACCAAGATAGATAGCCGAGAATGTAAGAAAAGGACGAGCAACACGCCGATTAAGCCTCCAACGTCTCCAAAACGGACTCTAAATCCTCGACCTTTACCAGTACCACCCTTGCTTTAGAACCTTCTGATGGACCAACGATCCCCCGCGACTCCATTAAGTCCATAAGGCGACCGGCCTTTGCAAATCCAACCCGCAACTTTCGTTGCAACATCGAGGTAGATCCAAATTGAGTCGTGACAACGAGATGTACTGCTTGTAACAAGAGCTCTAAGTCATCACCAATCTCCGTCTCGTTCACAACACTACGCGCCTGCGAAGCAGTTACATCACTGCGATAACGCGGGGTCAACTGTTTCTTCACATGATTTACAACGACTTCAATTTCTCTTTCGGAAACATAAGCCCCTTGGATACGCACTGCGCGACTCGCTCCCATCGGAATGAAGAGAGCATCACCTTGTCCTACAAGTTTTTCCGCCCCGCCGCTATCGAGAATTACTCGGCTATCGGCCAAACTACTGGTTGCGAAGGAAAGTCTCGATGGAACATTTGCTTTGATAAGCCCCGTGACGACATCGACACTCGGCCGCTGAGTTGCGAGCACCAAATGAATGCCGGCAGATCGTGCGAGCTGAGTAATGCGAACCACGCATTCTTCCACCTCTTTTGCGGCAATCATCATCAAATCTGCTAATTCATCAATCACGATCAATAAGTACGGGTACGGCTCAAGGACTCGATCACTACCTGGGGGTGCCACAGCCTTGCCGGTCAGAACCGCTTTATTAAAGTCATCAATATGCCGATATCCAAATGTAGATAAATCCTCGTAACGTAAATCCATTTCGCGCACTACCCATTGCAAGGCATCTGAAGCCTTCTTTGGATTTGTAATAATTGGCGTGATGAGATGCGGAATACCTTCATAAGCATTAAGTTCTACGCGCTTGGGGTCAATTAAGATCAGGCGGACATCGTCTGGTGTAGAGCGCATAAGAATCGAAACAATCATCGAATTAATCATCGAAGATTTGCCAGATCCCGTCGCTCCCGCAACAAGTAAATGAGGCATCTTTGCCAGATTAGCGCACACAAAATTGCCTTCTACATCTTTACCAAGGGCAACCAGCAAGGGATGATGGTCCTGACCCGCAACCGATGATCGTAGGACATCACCGAGTGCAACTATCTCTCGATCTGAGTTTGGAATTTCAATTCCAACTGCGGATTTTCCTGGAATCGGAGAGAGAATACGCACTTCTGCACTTGCCACAGCATAAGAAATATTCTTCGCTAAAGCAGTAATTCGCTCTACTTTTACTGCATTTCCAAGCTCTACCTCATAGCGAGTCACGGTTGGGCCTCGCATAAAGCCTGTAACAGTGGCATCGATTTCAAATTGCGCGAAAACCTCGGTCAGCGCCGCAACCACCGAATCATTCGCCTTGCTCTTTAATTTTGCTGGCGGCGCAGTGCGCAAGGAATCAGGAGAAGGAAGTTCATACTTTGCATCATTTGTCAGTAAAAGTTGCACAGGTCGTTTGGTCGGTTCGGATTTCTCAATCACGTGCGGCAATACCTCAGCACTTGGGACCGGGACCGTGAATTCGTCATCAAAACTTTCTTCATCTAACTCTTCTTCTTCTTCAATCTGATGCTTCCAGTCGGCAACCAATGGAGTTTCAAAAGGCGGCGACTCTGAGATCTCAAAATCTTCTGAGGCGCGTTTTACTCGGCCAGAAAATTTCGACCAGAGCCACACGGCAACTGTCTTGACGCGAAAAGAAACAGTAGAGACGGGGGTCGCGGTTGTGACGAGAATGCCAAAAATAAATAGACAAATGAGAACTGGGTAAGCCAATACTGATGTCATTAACAAAATCAGTGGATGTGAAACGGCATATCCTAGCCAACCTCCACCTTGCCTCATTGCTAATGAGCCCGTACCAATCTCCCCATTGATCATGTGCGCGATTCCGGTGGCGCTTAATAGAAGAGCGAAGACTCCGATAGTTATGCGTCCCGTGGCGGCCTTCTCGTCAGGTACTCGAAAAAGTCGTAGCGCAAAGTAAAGAAGTAAGAGCGGAGTAAAGAAACCAATCCGTCCGAAACCGCCAGCGAAAAAGGAATATAGGGCGTGGCTGACAATATTGTCAGAGTGAAACCAAGAACCAGCCGCGGCGATGAGCGCTAAAAGTAGGAAGAGAAATGCAACGCCATCTCGTTGGTGAACTGGATCTAGATCGCGCGCTCCGCGCGCAAGAAATCGAACTGAGCTTCCAATTGTTTTTGCGAAGAAACGCCAGAGTCCGCGAACGCCGCGACCAACGGTCGCACCAGCACCAGAGCTCTTGCTTTTGCGAGTGCTTCGTTTCTTTTGGGCCACATGTAACAGGATAATTCCTCGTCAAAATCAGGAAAGCAGGCGCGCCGTAGATATCCGCTAGACCTCGATAACAAGTGGGATAATCATCGGTCTTCTGCGGTGTTCGCCTCCGACCCATCCCCCTACAGTCTTGCGCACTATCTGTGACAACTGATGTGTTCCATTGATTCCATCTGCTACCGCGATTGCCAACGCTTTTTCTATTCGATCTTTTACTTCAGCGAAGAGTGCTTCATCTTCTGCAAAACCTCGGGCGTGAATATCGGGACCAGCCACAATCTTCCCGCTTTGAGAATCAATAACTACGACGACCGAAATAAATCCTTCATCGCCAAGAATGCGACGATCTTTAAGTGATGACTCAGTGATATCTCCGATGCTTGATCCATCAACATAGACAAATCCAACAGGAACGCTTCCTACAACTGAAGCTTCATGATTAACAAGGTCAACAACTATTCCATTTTCAATAATGATCACATTACTTCGCGGAACACCAGTTTGAATTGCGAGTTCAGCATTAGCGCGCAGATGACGCCACTCTCCATGCACTGGTAAAACATACTTTGGCTTCACAACGTTGTAGCAGTACAACAACTCTCCAGCGGCTGCGTGGCCTGAAACGTGAACTAGGGCATTTCCTTTGTGAACGACTTTTGCTCCAAAACGCGTGAGTTCGTTAATTACCCGATACACCGGGTTTTCATTTCCTGGAATGAGCGATGAAGCAAGAACGACTGTGTCACCCTCCCCTACGCGAATCGCGTGATCACCATTGGCCATGCGGGAAAGAGCGGCAAGAGGCTCCCCCTGCGAACCGGTGCAAATCAAAACGAGGTTATCGCCATGATTTTCTATATCTTTCGCATCGACCATAAGATTGTCGGGAATTGTTAGGTAGCCCATGTCTTGAGCAATCTTCATATTACGAACCATGGAGCGTCCCACGAAGGCAACTTTTCGATTGTGTGAAGCGGCAATATCAATTACTTGTTGGACACGATGCACATGTGATGCAAAGGAGGCAACAATTACTCGTCGACGAGTAGCACGAAAAACACGATCGAGTGCGGGGATAATTTCACGTTCCGAAGGCGTGAATCCCGGGACATCAGCGTTCGTCGAATCGACGAGGAACATATCGACGCCTCTTTCTCCGAGAGAAGCGAACGCGCGTAAATCAGTAATCCTGCTATCTAGGGGCAATTGATCCATCTTGAAATCACCCGTATGCAAAACAGTGCCCGCTGGGGTGTGAATTGCAACCGCGAGCGCATCTGGAATCGAGTGATTGACGGCCACGAATTCCACGGTAAAGGGACCGATGTCTTCAGTCATCCCAGCGGATACTTCGCGCATAGGCGGTGAAAGTCGATGTTCTTTCAACTTCGCACCAACAAGGGCCAATGTCAGCGCTGATCCGTAAATCGATATGTCTCCACGTTCACGCAATAAATATGGCACTGCACCGATGTGGTCTTCATGTCCGTGTGTAAGCACAATTGCAATGACGTCATCCAAGCGATCGCGTATGTAGGAGAAGTCCGGAAGAATTAAATCAATACCTGGTTGTGTCTCTTCAGGAAAGAGAACGCCAACATCGACGATCAATAATTTGCCAGCAGTTTCGAAAACGGTCATGTTGCGACCGATCTCACCCAGCCCACCAAGAGCAACTATCCGCAACTCTCCTGCACGTAACTTCGCAGGAATCCCTAATCCGGGATGTGGATGGGTCATGAAGCCAGCGTTACGCCGCCGGCAAGCAGATCTTTTCGCAATTGAACAATCTGCTCGGGGGTGGCATCAACCAGAGGAAGTCGAGTGTGACCTCCCGGTAGCCCCATCAATGTCAACGCTGCCTTCGTCATGATCGCACCTTGCGTGCGGAATGTGCCAGTGAATACAGGAAGAAGTTGTTGATGCATCTCAAGAGCTTTCTCGGCCTCTCCCGCAAACCACGAGTCCAGCATGATGCGCAATCGAGATCCAACAGTGTGACCGCATACTGAAACAAATCCCACGGCGCCCACTGATAGCAAAGGCAAATTGAGAATGTCATCCCCCGAGTACACAGGGATGCCGCATCGCTTAATCACCCACGAAGTTGCAGCCACATTTCCTTTTGCATCTTTCAAAGCGACGATGGAGGGGTGCTCAAAAAGTTCAACAATGGTGTCTGATTCAATCTCAACTCCTGTCCGTCCTGGGATGTCATACAACATCATGGGAAGTCCAGTTGCGTTGGCCATGGCGAGAAAATGAGCTTTGATGCCGGCCTGCGGAGGCTTGTTGTAGTAAGGGGTAACCACAAGAATCCCATCAGCACCAGCGGCTTCAGAACGTTTCGCTTGATTGACCGAGTAATCAGTTTCATTATCGCCCGCGCCCGAAAGCACTTTGATATTCGAACCAACAACGCCTTTAACAACCCGAATGATCTCTTCTTTTTCGGAAGATTTCGTCGTTGGAGCTTCCCCTGTTGTTCCATTCACAACAATTCCATCATGGCCGACACTGACTAAATGATCAGCAATTTTTTCGATGCCGCCCCAGTCGATACTGCCATCTTTATGGAAGGGCGTGACCATAGCAGTCAACAGGCGTCCAAAAGGTGCTGGGGTACTCATACGCCTAACTCTACCCGTTTTACGGTGCTATCCGACCTGATTTCTGGAATGCCCCATAGGTCAAAGGCATTAATTCTGCAAAAAAAGCTTCCATTTTCTCGGCAACCATCTCAATTTCACGTTGAGGATAGCTTGGAAAATGAGAACCATCACGCGATGTACGCAGGGACAAGAAATTCATAAGTGCACGCGCATTCATCGTGACATACATCGATGAATATGTCGCAACAGGTAAAACTGCTCGCGCCACTTCGCGGGCAACACCTGCTTCGAGCATTATTTGATATCGCTCGTAAACGTATATGTAACTTTCCTTCATTGCCGTTGTCGTAATCTCATATTGCTCGGGAGTACCGTCCACAAAAGTGTAAGCACCCGTCTTTCCTACTTGAATCAATTTACGATCGGCCGCGGGCAGATAAAAAACCGGACGAAGTTCTCTATATCGACCGCTTTCTTCATTGTACGAAGCAATGCGATGCCTCATAAATTCGCGAAAAACAAAAATTGGTGCCGAAATGAAAAAGGTCATCGAGGTATGCTCAAAAGGCGAGCCATGGCGCTCGCGCGCAAGATAGTTGATCAGTCCCGCTGATCGGGCTGGATCTTCCCCAATCTCATCCAGCGAATTTTCACCTGCCGTGGAAACCCTCGCCGCCCAAATCACATCAGCATCACTAGCACTAGATTTAATAAGTTCGACAGACATATCGCTGCGAAATATTGGCTCCGACATCCCTGAATTTTCTTTTTCCTGCGACATATTGAGACCCTATCGAAACCGTCTCGCGCCACTGGGGATTGATAGGGCAGAATGCCCATCGTGTCTGCCACTTCCCGATCCGCGACTCTGCGCAAATCCTTCACCGTCTCATTTATCGTCGGGCTCTCGGGACTAGCCTTCGGGGCAGCATCGGTGGCAGCAGGTTTTAGCGTTCTCCAAAGTTGTTTCCTTTCCCTCCTTACTTTTTCAGGGGCATCACAATTCGCCCTCGTCGGGATTATGGGCGCTGGAGGAGGCGCAATAAGTGGTATCGCGACTGCCTCTTTCCTCGGAATTCGAAACGGCCTTTACGGGCTACGGATGGCGCCCATCATGAAAGTAACCGGGATTCGACGGATAGTGGCGGCTCACGTGACCATCGATGAATCCACTGGGGTGGCTCTATCGCAAGAGGATCTAGGTGACGATGCGATGCGAACTGGATTCTGGTTTACCGGCATAGGCGTTTTTATTTTTTGGAATCTCTTTACTCTCCTCGGGGCCCTCGGAGCGCAAAGAATGGGCGATCCAGCCAGTTGGGGATTAGATGCTGCCGTGCCTGCTCTCTTTCTTGGAATTGTCTGGCCAAAATTGAAGACTACAACTGATCGGCTGTTAGCAGGCGTGTCCCTTGTAACTTCTCTATCGCTGACTCCTTACATGCCTGCCGGACTGCCCATTATTTCAACTGCACTCATCGCTATCTTCTTTGGTGTGGTAAAAAAATGAGCGCCATGTGGTGGGGGGTGCTTGGAACGAGCACCGCTGCCTTTGCATTCAAATACATCGGCCACTCAGTCCCGAATCACATGATGGAGCACCCCAAAGTATTGAGGGTGAATGTTCTTATTCCAATCGCTCTTCTGACCGCGCTGGTTGCTGTTCAAACATTCACTGATAAAACAAAGCTGACTTTTGATCACAGAGTCTTGGGCGTGAGCGTTGCACTTGTTGCGCTTCTACTCAAAGCACCGTTCCCCGTGGTCGTGTTATCGGCGGCGATATCCTCTGCAGTCCTATATCGATTCGGTTAAGTGGTGAGTATCTGGCTCTTCTTTCGAAGGACGACTGTTGCTCCCACGATAAAAATCACGCCAAGTGCGCTGAAAACTGCCGACAAAATAAATATTGGACTACCCAAAGAGTTCACGATCGCAGGGATAACCTTTCGCAAATAAGCTAGGCCATCGGAATTCTTTAGAGCCCTATCCACGATTGATGGAGATAAGAATTTAATTCCTAAGCCCAGGATTCCCAAAGACAGGAATTGAAAACCGATCGTTCGAAATGCTTTAGCGCCCCGTAACCAATACCCCAACGCAACCAGCAGGACGAAAAAAATCCAGATAACTAAGGCTATTCGAATCTGACTTTTGATATCTGTAATCTTTTGTGAATTCTTGCTTAAGTCCAGCACGGTAGGTTTGATATTGGCAATATTCTTCTTTGAAATTACCGTGCTTTTTGCGGCGGTATTCACCTTCGTGGCGACCTCGCCAACGATTTTCGAAAAGTCCACGGTCACTGATTGCGAGCCATCAAGGGTAGCTTTCGATATTTGATCAAGGGTGGACGCAATGAGCTCACGAAATTCTGGGGAGGAGCCAAGCGCAGAAACCGCCTCGTTAATTTGTGCGCGGTTCTTATTAATCTCGGCGACCAATTTTGGATCCGCGTTCTTGGCGAATTTATCGATGATGGAATTGATTGATTCTGGATCATTCGAAACTTGCTTCACTACTGAAGCTGCAGACTCACCTACATGACTCATGCTAGAAACCATAAGATTGGCAACGGAGATTAGGAAAGCGAGGGTAAGTACAAGTGAGGTGAGGGTGGAAACCAACCCAACGCCAAGTTTTCGACCTAAAGACATATAAGAACCCCTATCCCAACCCTATTCGTGAACGCATTCTTTTACGGTCCCGATAAATAGGCAATAGGTAACCCATAAAGGCCTTGTACAGTGGAGACATGGCAAAACCAATTAAAACCGTAAAAGCACAGGGCCTAGCCCCAAAAGTCAAGAAGGCTGCCAAGAAAGTAGTAGAACCAGAGACGATAGTTAGGCGCGATCGCATTGATTGGCGGGCGCTCTATTTATATGCGGTCTGTCTCATCACAATGCTGGTCTGCCTTTTCTCGGTTGTAAGTTTCATCAGAAATGGCGTTTCATTCGTCTATCCGGATCCTGGCTTCTTCGATCCAAACGCCACGGGTGGCAAGGCAGCAATTGATTTAGCGAGAAGTGCTCAACTTACTCAGAGCCATCGTCAATCCATTGTGGGAATGGTAGATGGAGTCACAACGTTTATCGTGGCCGCTCCGCTCTATTACTATCACTGGAACTTGGTTCGCAAGGAACACTAACGCTTAAATTAGATAAGAGCTATCGCTTGCAACTTCGCCTTAAGAACTGAGTCTGATGGCTCGGTTAAGTGAGTTCCATCTGAAAAGACGATCACGGGAATAGATTGATTACCACCATTGTAATCTCGAACCTTCTGCCCCGCTCCTGGAGTACTGTCAACATCGATCAACTCATATTTGACGCCAAGCGAATCCATGAGGCGCTTCGACCGACGGCAATCACCACACCAGTCACCTGAATACATCAAAATTTGAGGGGAAGTTTCTACGCTCATAGGGAAAGGAACAACTCCAGACCCACATTTATTCCTGGATGACTACCTACTTTACGAACTGCAAGCAGAACTCCCGGCATGAAACCAATACGGTCAAGTGAATCGTGTCGAATCGTCAGAGTCTCCCCTGGACCTCCAAAAATAACCTCTTGATGCGCCACTAGTCCCCGAACCCTCACCGAGTGAACGGGTACTCCATTTACCTTTGCACCCCGCGCACCATCTAATCCAGTCTGGGTGGCATCTGGAGCATCAGAGAGTCCAGCCTCACTCCTCGATTGAGCGATTAATTCGGCTGTACGAGCAGATGTGCCCGAAGGGGCATCCACTTTATTCGGATGGTGTAGTTCAATAATTTCGGCAGACTCAAAAAATTTTCCAGCTTGTTTTGCAAACTGCATCATCAATACTGCACCTAGCGCAAAGTTGGGTGCAACGAGCACACCCACTTTTGGATATTTACCTTGAAATTCTTTGAGGACTGCGATGCGTTCCTCGGTGAAGCCCGTTGTTCCCACTACTGCGTGGATGCCATGGCTGATAAGAAATTCCAGGTTTGGCATCACAGCATCGGGGGTCGTGAAATCAACAACTACTTCTGCATTGGCGCTGAGTAGAGCCTCCAACGAATCACCAATATCGAGTTGAGCAACTATTTCAAGATCTGTTGATTCACTAACGGCTCGCACAACTTCTGCGCCCATGCGCCCTTTAGCCCCTAATACGCCAACTCGAATCGTCATGTCACGCCCCCAAAATCTTTTCAAATTTGGCCGCACTTCTAAAGGGGCCAATAAGGGCAAGCGTAGGCTTTTGAACCAAGATCTCGCCAGCGATTTTTTTTACCGCTTCTGGGGTTACCGCTGAAATTTCTTTCAACACCTCATCAAAACCCTTAATTTCGCCGTAAACTATTTCGCTCTTTCCAATATTCATCATTCGAGCTCCCGAATCCTCTTGGTTGAGAACCATGGTGCCTTTTACTAGACCTTTGGCACGAGAAATTTCTTCATCAGTCATACCATTTTCGGCAACATCGTGGAGTACATCTTGAATAACTTCAATCACCTCAACAGTTTTAGCTGGATTAGACCCAGCATAAAAACCAATTATTCCTGAACCTGCGAATTGCTGAGCCATCGCATAGACCGAATAGACCAGACCACGCTTCTCTCGAATCTCTTGAAACATGCGAGATGACATTCCGCCACCGAGGGCAGCAGAGAGAATTCCCATTGTGAATCGCCGATCATCTCCGCGAGAAACCCCTGCCATGCCATAGAAGAGATGGGCTTGCTCTGACTTGCGTGTAATGAGTCCGACTCTTTTCTGTGTTCGCACTTTCACGCCAGCATTGGGGCGAAGTTGTGGCGTGCCTGTAACATCGAGAAAGCCGTCACGAGAAAGTGCTTTCTCAACTAATGCCACTACCTGCTTATGTTTAATATTCCCGGCGACCGCTACCACCAAATCCTGTGGCGAGTAGCGTTTTTTGTAATAATTATAAATACTTGCTCGTGAAACTGTTTTGATTGAATCTGTTGTACCAAGAACGGAACGACCGATCGGCGTATCACCGTAATACGTGTCAGAAAAGAGATCATGTACTAAATCACTTGGATCCCCATCACGCATCGCAATTTCTTCCAAAACTACCTTACGTTCGGAGTCGACATCATCTGCCGTGAAAATAGATGATGTGATCAAATCTGAAATGACATTTATTGCCATAGGAAGGTCGGTATCGATTACGCGTGCATAGAAACACGTGTACTCCTTGCCCGTAAAGGCATTCATTTCACCACCGACAGATTCAATGGAAGATGAAATTTCTAGCGCTGTACGAGAAGTCGTTCCTTTAAATAGTAAATGTTCGAGAAAGTGAGAAGCCCCAGCTACTGCCGGGGTTTCATCACGTGAGCCTACATTGACCCAAATTCCAATGGCGGCGCTTCGTACCGTCGGATCTTCTTCCGTAACGATACGAAGGCCACTAGAGAAAACCGTGCGCTTAACGCTCACTTACGAGTCGACTTTGCGATTATTCGGCTGACGCAGGGGCGTCATCCATGACAGGAACGAGGGATAGTTTGCCCTTCGGGTCAATCTCTCCGATCTCGACCTGAATCTTGTCGCCGACCTTCATGACTTCTTCAAGATTTTCAATGCGCTTGCCACCGTGCATCTTGCGAATCTGCGAGACGTGGAGCAGGCCATCTTTTCCTGGAAGCAATGAGATAAAGGCACCGAATGCAGCAAGTTTTACAACGGTTCCGAGATAGCGTTCTCCAACTTCTGGCATTTGAGGATTAGCGATGGCGTTGATTTGAGCGCGGGCAGCCTCTGCCTTTGGTCCATCGGTTGCGCCAATGTAAATCGTTCCATCATCTTCGATCGAAATTTCTGCGCCAGTCTCGTCTTGAATCTGGTTGATAATCTTTCCCTTAGGTCCGATTACTGCGCCGATTTGGTCGACCGGAATCTTGATAGAGATGATGCGAGGAGCAAACGGGCTCATCTCATCCGGTGTATCAATGGCTTGCGCCATGACATCCAATATTGCAAGACGGGCTTCTTTCGCTTGATGAAGAGCCCCCGTGAGCACAGAAGCAGGAATTCCATCGAGCTTGGTATCAAGTTGAAGCGCAGTAACGAATTCACGAGTACCAGCTACCTTAAAGTCCATATCTCCGAAGGCATCTTCTGCACCGAGAATGTCTGTGAGAGCTACATATTCAACTTTGCCATCTACATCATCTGAGATCAAACCCATAGCGATACCTGCGACAGAGGCGCGAAGTGGCACACCTGCATTAAGAAGAGCCAAGGTCGATGCGCACACAGAACCCATAGATGTTGATCCATTGGATCCAAGTGCTTCTGAAACCTGACGAATTGCGTATGGGAATTCTTCACGGCTTGGCAATACTGGAAGTAGAGCGCGCTCAGCGAGTGCACCGTGTCCAATTTCGCGACGCTTAGGAGTTCCCACGCGACCGGTCTCACCCGTTGAATATGGTGGGAAGTTGTAGTTGTGCATGTAACGTTTGTGATTCTCAGGATTTAAAGTATCGAGCTGTTGCTCCATCTTGAGCATGTTCAGTGTTGTGATGCCAAGAATCTGAGTTTCTCCACGTTCGAAAATTGCAGAACCATGAACGCGAGGCACAACTTCTACCTCAGCAGATAATGGGCGAATGTCCCTAAGTCCTCGACCATCGATACGAATCTTGTCGCGAAGCACGCGCCGGCGAACCAATGACTTGGTTAGCGAACGGAACGCGGCAGGAATCTCTTTTTCTCGGCCTGCAAAATTTTCCGCAAGAGTGCTCTTAGCGAGTGCGCTCAAACGGTCAGTCTCTGTCTCACGCTCTTGCTTTGGACCAATGGTCAGAGCTTTTGCAAGGTCGGCACTTACTGTCGCTGAGACTGCATCGTATGCATCTGGTTGATAATCCAAAAAGACCGGGAAATCGCCCGTCGGCTTTGCTGCGGCCTTTGCAACAGCCATTTGCGCTTCACAGAGTGCACGAATAAACGGCTTTGAGGCATCGAGTCCCTGAGCAACAATCTCTTCGGTCGGAGCCGCAGCGCCGCCCTTAATGAGTTCGATTGTCTTCACTGTTGCTTCTGCTTCAACCATCATGATGGCAATGTCACCACCGGAGATGCGACCTGCAACTACCATGTCGAAAACTGCATTTTCTAGTTGTGAATGATTTGGGAATGCAACCCATTGGCCTTGAATCAAAGCGACGCGAACGCCACCGATTGGGCCGGAGAAAGGCAGGCCAGCAAGTTGAGTTGACATTGAGGCTGCGTTAATCGCAACGACGTCATACATATGGTCTGGGTTGAGAGCCATAACCGTGACGACAACCTGCACCTCATTGCGAAGACCTTTAACAAAGGATGGACGCAAAGGTCGGTCGATCAAACGGCAAGTAAGGATTGCATCCTCTGATGGACGACCTTCACGACGGAAGAACGATCCTGGGATACGACCAAGTGCGTACATTCGCTCTTCAACATCCACAGTAAGTGGGAAGAAGTCGAATTGATCTTTTGGTTGCTTTGAAACAGTTGTTGCTGAAAGAAGCATGGTCTCATCATCAAGATAAACCACAGTGCTTCCACCTGCTTGGCGCGCTAAGCGTCCTGTTTCAAAACGGATTTCTCTCTTTCCAAATTTGCCGTTATCGATTGTTGCAACGGCAGACGAAATTTCTTGACCCTCCATGGGTCACTCCTGTTCTCGATCAGACCCAAGGAGTTAATGAATCTTCGATCGAAGCCCACGGCTGATTAAATCAACTTCCGTAAACCACTACCGAGGACCATTGCTCCCGGCTGATCGTTGTAATTAGCGGCGAATACCGAGTTTTTCGATAATCGCTCTATAGCGTTCGATGTTTGTCTTTGCGAGGTATTGAAGAATTCGGCGGCGTTGACCTACGAGGAGAAGCAAGCCACGACGATTGTGGTGGTCATGCTTGTTCGTTTTCAAATGTTCTGTAATTTCTTCAATGCGCTTGGAGAGCAAAGCGACCTGAGCCTCAGGGCTTCCCGTGTCAGTAGGTGAGTTGCCGTACTTAGCAATGATCTCTGCTTTTTGTTCCGTTGTTAGTGCCATTTCTGGGTACTCCTTCTACTGTTCACGAGGGTTTTCGGTTTGCCTCACGAAAACTCGCTTTCTCGGTGGACGCGGCAAGGATACCAGCGAGCCTATCGACGAGGGAAATCGAACGAATTAAGCGCTGTCCTGAGTCAAAACACGAGCTTGATCACAGTCCTTCTTCATCTGCTCCAACAAAGGTTCAAGCCCATCAAACTTCACTGTCTCTCTTAAGCGCCAGCCAAAATCGATGGTGGCGGCCTTATCGTAGAGATCGAGTCCGGATTGATCGAGAGCGTATGCCTCCACCTGTCGTGACCTCTCGCCTGCAAAAGTTGGGTTGGTACCAATCGAGATCGCTGAAGGCCATCTCTCACCATCGACGGTCAGCCAACCCGCATAAATTCCATCTGCAGGAACGGTATTAAATGATGCCGAGTAGCCGAGGTTTGCTGTCGGATAGCCAATCTCACGCCCGCGCTTCTCCCCGTGCACTACAACGCCTTCGAGACGATGAGGACGGGTGAGTAATTTATTCGCACTTTCAATATCACCCTCAATGACCGCTTTGCGGATACGCGTTGAAGAGACAGCGTCTTCATCAACACTTTGAAGTGAAACCTCTTCAGCCAAAAATCCATGAGTCTTGCCCGCAGTGATGAGATCGCCTACACGGCCCGCCGCTCGATGACCGTATGTAAAATTTTCACCAACAACTACTCCGGAAATTTGCAATCGCTTTATGAGAATTTCAGTAACAAAGTCCTCCGGTGGCATAGATGCAAACTCTTTATCAAAATCAATGACAACTACCGCATCGGCCCCATACTCACGAAGAAGTTCTACTCGCCTCTCCAAAGTGACAAGCATCGTCAAATTCTTTTCTGGTTGAAATATTTGACGAGGGTGAGGATCAAATGTCAGCGCAACCACTCCGCGACCTGCACTCATTTGCTTGGCACGAGCCAAAATCGCTTGATGTCCAAAGTGAACTCCATCGAAGATTCCAATTGCTATGACAGCGCCAATGCATTGTTCTCCGCCGCGCCACTGAAGTCTATTCATCGCAACATTCTCGCACGGCGACTACCTTTGAGCGAATACTGCGATGGGGCGGGCTTGACCTTGTACATTTGATAACAGAGCAATCAGACGATCTCCGGACAACGCGGCTGTAATCTCTCCAGTCGGATTTTCAGAAAGTGCGCGACCAAAGGAGAGCTCGCCTTCCTCTTCAAGTGAAATTTCCCGACCTGGGAAGGTCAATGCGGATACGTATGACATTGTGAGAGGAGTGAATTCCCCAGACTTCAAGCTTTCAACAGAAATTGACTGGTCCAAGTTGAATGGTGCGACAAGTGTGCGACGTAACTTACTGAGATGACCCCCAACGCTCAGTCTGTCTCCGCAATCGCGCGCGATCGCGCGTATAAATGTGCCTGGACCGCACGTGACACTGATGTCGACCTCAATCTTGGATTGAAGTCGTCGAATATTACGGACTTCAATCGATGAAATTAAAACTTCTCTTGTGGGAAGTACAAATTCCTCCCCTGCGCGCACTCTTGCATACGCGCGCTCTCCCCCTACTTTGACTGCAGATACAGAACTTGGACGTTGCTGAATGTTGCCTACCATCGCTGCTAACTCTGCTCGTATCGCCTCATCGGTAACAGCACTGATATCTGACTCATTGAGAATCTCTCCTTCAGCATCATCTGTGACCGTGCTGGTACCAAGAATGAAAGTTGCTTCATAAGCTTTTTCTCCGTCAGTGATGTATTGAAGAAGTCGAGTTCCGTTACCAAATCCTAAAATGAGGACACCAGTTGCCATCGGATCAAGTGTGCCCGCATGGCCGACTTTCTTGGTGCCAAGTGCACGTCGAGCGATCGCAACTAAATCATGACTTGTGATTCCCGCGGCCTTATCGACCACAAGAAATCCGTCAGTTATCAAGCGTCTCTTCTTTTACACGCGGTGCCTTATACGGATCGGCATCACCGGCATAAGTAGCGTTTGCGCGAAGCGCAAGCACTTCGGCATCTCGCTCATGCACTGTTTCGAGAAGCGACTCAAGGGCAACTGCGCTTTCAGGAAGCGCATCAAGAAAGAAATCGATCGAAGGCGTAATCCGCATTCCAAGTTCTCGTCCTACGGAGGCGCGAATAACGCCCTTGGCGCTCTCCAGCGCCGCTGCCGTAGCTGATCTTTGTTCTTCATCGCCAAGAACGGTATAGAAGATGGAAGCGTGCTGCAGATCTCCAGTTACGCGCGCATCAGTAATCGTGACGAACCCCAAGCGAGGATCTTTAATCTTCCCTTCAAGGAGTTGCGCCACAACAACTTTGATCCGATCAGCAACTTTTTGCGAACGATGTGATTGGCCCATGTGTTATACCCGCTTCTTCTCGCGCATCTCGTAGACCTGTACAACATCGCCGATCTGAACGTCTTTGTAGTTGCCTACCCCAATTCCGCACTCGAAACCTTCACGAACTTCGGTCGCATCGTCCTTGAAGCGCTTAAGCGATTCAATGCTGAGACCATCTGTGACTGTTTCGCCCGCGCGAAGCAAACGAGCCTTAGCGTTACGTCGAATAATTCCATCGAGGACGATAGAACCTGCGATATTGCCAAACTTGCTGGATTTGAAGATCTCGCGAATCTCGGCATTACCAACGACGATTTCTTCAAACTCCGGTTTGAGCAGACCCTTGAGGGCGAGTTCTATCTCGTCGATTGCTTGATAGATGACAGAGTAGAAGCGGACGTCCACGCCCTCTTGATCAGCAAAAATCGCAGTCTGAGGTTCTGGCTTCACGTTATAGCCAATAACAACTGCAGTTGAAGCAGAGGCAAGGGTGATATCGCTCTTAGTAATTGCACCTACGCCACGGTGAATAACGCGGAGATCAACTTCAGCGCCAACATCCAAAAGCATCAGAGCATCTTCGAGTGCTTCGACGGATCCGCTCACATCGCCCTTAATAATCAAATTAAGAGTGGTGATCTTGGATTGTTCCATGAAGTCTTCGAGTGAAACCTTCTTGCGCGCCTTAGCCAACTGAGCATTGCGCTCGGCTGCCTGTCGTTTTTCTGCAATCTGACGCGCTGTCCGATCTTCATCTGCAACGAGGAATGTGTCGCCAGCACTTGGAACCGAGGTAAATCCGAGTACCTGTACTGGTCGAGATGGACCAGCCTCTTCCACTATCTCACCGTGCTCATCAAGCATGGCGCGAACGCGACCAAAGGAACCACCAGCAACAATGGCATCTCCGACTTTGAGAGTTCCACGTTGAACCAAAACTGTTGCAACTGGGCCTCGACCACGATCGAGGTGAGCTTCAATCGCGACACCACGTGCGCTGTCATCGGCAACCGCTTGCAGATCAATAACAGCATCTGCCGTTAGCAAGATGGAGTCAATAAGTTCCTTGATTCCGTCGCCAGATTTAGCAGAGACGTTTACGAAAATTGTGTCTCCACCGTACTCTTCTGCGACTAAGTTGTACTCAGTCAACTGCTGGCGAACTTTTTCGGGATTAGCGCCTTCTTTATCGATCTTGTTGACTGCAACAACGATAGGGACATCTGCTGCTTGCGCGTGATTGAGCGCTTCGATGGTCTGTGGCATCACGCCATCATCTGCCGCAACAACTAGCACTGCAATATCAGTTACTTTCGCACCACGAGCACGCATAGCGGTAAACGCTTCGTGGCCTGGTGTATCAATAAAAGTAATTGCTCGATCAATCCCATCGTGCATGTGATGAATTTGGTAAGCGCCAATGTGCTGTGTGATTCCGCCGGCTTCAGTCTTAATAACCTCAGTTTGACGAATTGCATCCAACATACGCGTTTTACCGTGATCAACGTGGCCCATGACCGTGACAACTGGAGGTCTCGTCACTAGTTTGCTTGGGTCCAAAGATGCTAATTCATTATCGAGATTGATATCGAACGTCTCGAGAAGTTCGCGATCTTCATCTTCTGGGCTGACAATCTGAATGACATAGCCAAGTTCGCTACCGAGAAGAGCAAAAGTATCTTCATCAACTGATTGAGTGGCGGTAACCATCTCTCCCAAGTGAAAGAGCGCTGCTACGAGAGCGGCTGGATCTGCAATGATTTTTTCAGCAAAGTCAGCAAGTGATGCTCCACGTCGCATGCGAATGGTGGTTTTTCCATCGCCATGAGGAACAACGGCACCACCCAATTGTGGCGCTTGCATATTGTCGAATTCATCGCGGAGGGCTTTTCTACTTTTTGGTTTGCGCTTACTGCTCTTGCTCGCATTCTTTCCAAACGCACCGCCCGTGCTTCCCCGTTGCGGACGACCCGCGCCACCTGGTCTTGCTGGCGCACCTGTTGTAGGCGCACCTGCATTCGGCGTGCGGTAGGGACTACCAGGTGCTCCTCCCGGAGCGCCATCGGTTCGCGAGGGAAATCCACCCGCACCTGCTGGACGTGGTGAAGCAGGACGTGCGGCAAAACCTGGTCGAACTGAACCTGGTCGAGGTCCTGACATCGGCGGACGTGGTCCACCAGTTCCTGTTGGTCGCTGTGGCGGTCGCGGCGTGGCACCAAATGGTGGACGCGCAGCTGGTGGACGCGCAGCCGGTGGGCGGGGAGTTCCAAAGGGATTATTTCCAGGACGGGGTGCGGGAGGACGAGGAATGGACGATGTCGCATGATCACCAGGTTTTGGAATCGCTGAAGCAGTGGGCGCGCTGGGAGCGGGAGCCACCGGTTTAATTTCTGCAGCACGGTGAGCGGTTGCTTGTTCGACCAATCCTGGTGCGATCTCCTCTAACAATTCTGCAGCGGCCTGCGGGGTGATGGCCTCATCTTCCTTTTTCGCGCCAGTTTTTTTAGCCGCGGTTTTCTTCGCTGTCTTTACTTCCTCAACTGGCTTTGCATCTGGAAATAACTCCAGCATTTTGCGCACGACGGGTGCCTCAACAGTTGATGATGCAGATCGGACGAATTCGCCCATTTCTTGGAGTTTCGCAAGTACAACCTTGCTCTCCATACCGAGTTGTTTTGCTAACTCATGTACGCGGACCTTTGCCACAGTTCTCCTGTCTTGGCCCGCAATTTTCGATGCGAGCCCTAGTTGCCAAACCTCATGATCGGTTCGAACTCATTAGAGTGTCATATCTTTCATATCCATTCGTTGTTGGAACCTCTGCTTATCGAAGAGGCTGATGCATCTACGGCGCATCAGTTATATAAGCCAGTAATAAAGTGGGATCACAGTTCTGATCCACCCGTAACGCTTGACCAAAAGCCTTGCGTTCTATCGCCTTGCTTACACACTTTTTATGGACCCACGCTCCCCGACCAGGCAACGTATGTTTTGTATCTGGACGTAATTCGCCTTCGATACAAACCACCCGAAGTAAATGCATCGAGTCTTCGCGTACGCGACACCCTAGGCAACTTCGTGGATTCAACGGGCTTACCTTACCTTTCCTCGAAGCAATCCCCAAAAGAGGCTCTAGTTCTGCTCCCGCATGGTGGCTGAAGGGGCATCTGAATGAATATCAATGCGCCAGCCCGTCAGTCTCGCGGCTAATCGAGCGTTCTGGCCATCCTTGCCAATGGCGAGGGAGAGTTGAAAATCAGGAACAGTGACCTTTGCCGATCGAGTGGCTAAATCCACGATCTCGACCTTTTCCACGCGGGCCGGTGCTAGAGCATGGCCCACAAAGATCGCAGGGTCCTCCGACCAATCGACAATGTCGATCTTCTCTCCGTGAAGTTCATCCATCACGGCGCGAGCACGCGCCCCGAGGGGCCCGATCAAAGATCCCTTCGGACTTACTCCCGCTCGATGAGTTCTCACCGCAATTTTTGTTCGGTGTCCAGCTTCTCGAGCAATTGCCATGATTTCAACAATGCGATCCGTTATCTCTGGGACCTCAAGAGCAAAGAGTTGTTTCACCAAAGCTGGATGACTTCGAGAGAGAGTGATCTCTGGACCCTTCATTCCTTGTTTCACATCCACAACGAAACACTTAATGCGTTCTCCGTGAGTGTAAATCTCACCCGGGACTTGCTCCTGTGGCGGAACTTTGCCTTCGACCCGTCCGAGGTTCACATATACCGTGCGTGGATCCCGGCCCTGCTGAACAACTCCCGAAACAACATCCCCCACCGAGGCGGTGAACTCTCCAACAATGTCTGCGTCATTTGCTTCTCGCATTTTTTGCTTAATCAATTGACGTGCTGTCGAAGTGGCGATTCTGCTAAAACCTTCTGGGCTATCAACAACTTCTTCTATTTTCTCGCCGTCATCTCCGAAAATCGGAACTCGAATCTGGATCTCACCACTTTCGCGATCAAGGTGCGCGTGTGCATGAGGGCGCGATTCGGGCATATGCGCGTATGCAGTTAAAACAGCTGCTTCAATCGCAACAATTAATTGGTGTAAAGGAATTTCTTTCTCAATGGTCAACGATGCAAGGGCCGTCATATCGACATGCATTAGTAATCCTCATCCTTGCGATTGAATTCTATTTCTACAATGGCGCGCTTAATCTCTGCAAAAGGTAGCTCGACTTTATGCATCTCTTTCTTCACGGGTACAAGAACGCACACCGATTCGTCATGTACCGCATCAATTCTTCCTAAGACAACTTCCCCATTAACCATCGTTGCCTTCACCAGTCGCGTCACATTCTTGCGCCAATGGCGAAGTTGTGTCAGTGGTCGATCTACTCCCGGCGAAGTCACTTCAAGGGTAAATGGCGTCTCGCCCATAAATGCTGATACATCTAAAATCTCGGATATATTCTTTGATATCAAGGTGACCTCATCAAGATTGAGGTTTACTTCACCATCGACAATGCAGGCAACAACGCGGCGCTTTCCAAGAGAAGTTACGGTCACATCTTCTAAAAAAAACCCTGCATCAGTAACAGCAGCGGTCAGGGCTTGCGTGATTTTTTCAGCGAGATCCATTGCGATTCACTTTCTATGAAGTTGTAATGTGCATCCTAACGTGGTTCTGCGATGGATTACCAGTAAGTGATCGTGTCTATTCCAACTTTAACGATGAGAAGCGCTGTAACCACAAGAAATACTTTTCGGATGAACACGGATCCACCGCGCATGGCGACACGTGCGCCTAATGCGCCGCCCGTTATATTTGCGATGCCAAGTAAGAGCCCGATCTTCCACAAAATTACTCCATGAATGCCAAAAATGAAGATAGCTCCCGCGTTAGTAGCCACATTGACTACTTTTGCAATCGCGGAGGCGCTAAGAAATTCATAACCGAGAACAACGACTAAGACCAAAATAAGAAATGTTCCGGTGCCAGGTCCGAAGATGCCATCATAAAAACCCATACCTGCGCCAACGAGAATTGCAATCAAACGACGTCGCGGAAGGGCATGACGCATCTGTTCAACATGACCAAGAACGGGCTTTCGCCAGGTATAAATGCCGACAGCGATGAGCAGAAGGAAAACCATTGGCCTCATCGCCTTTGTAGGAATCTGGGAGGCTAGCGCTGCTCCCGACATAGAGCCCACAAGCGCGGCGGCGGCCATGGACAATGTAAGAAAAAGATCTACTCGTGCGCGTTTGCGGTACATAAATGCTGCTGCGCTTGTTCCGAAAATCGACGAAAGTTTATTCGTACCTAGAACTTGCACAGTTGCTGATTGAGGTAGCCCAATCAGTAGGGCAGGAAGTTGGATAAGTCCTCCCCCTCCCGCTATGGCGTCTATGAAACCAGCACACAAAGCAGCAGAGGCCATGAACAGCATCGAGGCAATAGATACATTGCCAAGAAAGTCCATAAATAAATTACTTGAGAAGACCTGAGATTACGGCTGGTGCTTGCTCAAGGAGAGCCTCCAAGCGTTCACCCGTCTTACGCACTCGAATTTCAATCTTCCCCTCAACAAGTGCTTTTCCCACGACGACGATGATTGGATTACCAATCAATTCAGCATCCTTGAATTTCACACCTGCGCTTGCGTCGCGTCGGTCATCTAACATTACGGTCCGACCTAGCGCCTCAAGAGAAACGCCCAGCGCCACTGCTGTATCAAAAGGTAAATCCTCTTTACCTGTAGCGATGATATGAACCTGGGCCGGTGCAATTTCTTCTGGCCAATTTAGTCCGAGTTCATCGTGAGTTTGCTCTGCAATCGCCGCAACGGCACGCGATACCCCAATTCCGTAAGAACCCATCGTGACTACTCGGGATTGGCCATCGCCATCGAGCACTGTGAGTTCGAGAGCCTGCGCATACTTACGCCCCAATTGAAAAATATGTCCAATTTCAATTGCGCGATCAATCACAACAGGTGTCGCACATTCTGGACAAGGGTCGCCTCTGCGAACTTCAGCGGAATCGACATATTCATCCACAAAAAAGTCCCGTCCGTTGACAACGTTGAGTGCGTGCTGATTTCGCTGATTGGCGCCGGTAACCCAGGAAGTTCCTGGTGCCACGCGAGGATCTGCATAGAGAGTGAGTCCAAATTCCTGCGCCCTCTGTGGTCCCACGTATCCCTTAACTAATAATGGATTCTTGGCAAAATCGGCATCTTCAAAGAGACGTAAATCTTCAACGCCAGGCAAATTTGCTTGAAGGCGCTTAAGGTCTACTTCACGATCACCTGGAACAAGAACTGCAATATTCTTTCCATCTGCAACGAGCAGTACATTCTTTAAGGTATCCGCCCCTGTAAAGCCTCCACCAAAATTTACATTGAGAACCTCTACCAAAGTATCAATCGTCGGCGTATTTGGTGTATCAACAATCTGCATTGGTGCAACACCGGAACCGTCCACAGCATTAACAGTCGATTTCATCGCTTCAACATTTGCCGCATATCCGCAACTTTCGCAGAGCACATATGTGTCCTCCCCAGTTGGGCAAGGGGCAAGAAATTCTTCGGAACGAGAGCCACCCATCGCTCCAGATACTGCTTTGACGATGTTATAGCGCATTCCCAATCGATCGAAGGTTTTCACATAGGCGATTCGATGCTTGTTATATGACACATCAAGTCCTTCATCGGTCAGATCGAAGGAATAAGAATCTTTCATTACAAACTCACGTCCGCGAATGATTCCGCTCCGTGGTCGTGCCTCGTCTCGATATTTAGTCTGTATCTGATACAGAGAAAGCGGTAAATCTTTATAGGAGGAATACTCCGACTTGACCATCAAGGTGAACATTTCCTCATGAGTGGGAGCAAGCAGATAAGCTCCGCCTTTGCGATCCTGTAGGCGAAAAAGATTTGGGCCATATTCGGCAAGGCGGTTTGTTTCCTTGTAAGCGTCCTGAGGCAAGAGCGCTGGAAAATGAACCTCTTGAAAACCCGCTGCATCCATCTCTTCGCGAACAACTCTTTCAATATTTCGCAATGTGATGTAGCCAAGTGGTAACCATGAATAAATGCCCGCAGCAATGCGTCTGATATAGCCTGCTCGCACGAGCAGTCGATGGCTGGCGACCTCCGCATCTGCAGGGTCATCACGAAGGGTTCGCAAAAACAAAGTGGACATCTTCAACATAACCGTGAGCCTACCTGAGTGTTGAGAACTCTCGAGGGAAGAATATTAGTGAACTCCCACTGTTGGTGTTCCCGATTCAACCCCTGCGGCTTCCATCTCTTCTCCTAGGCGCATCGCCTCTTCAATGAGAGTTTCTACGATCATGGATTCGGGGACAGTCTTTATAACTTGGCCTTTGACGAAAATTTGTCCTTTACCGTTGCCTGATGCCACTCCCAAATCTGCTTCGCGCGCTTCGCCCGGACCGTTAACGACACACCCCATAACAGCGACCCTTAGGGGAATTGTCATTCCTTCCAATCCTGCTTGCACTTGCTCGGCCAAGGTATAGACATCAACTTGGGCTCGACCACATGAAGGGCAGGAGACAATTTCAAGTTTGCGTTGGCGCAGATTGAGGGATTCAAGAATCGAAATCCCGACCTTGACTTCTTCTACTGGTGGAGCGGATAGAGAGACTCGGATGGTGTCGCCAATACCTTCCGCTAGAAGAATTCCAAATGCGGTTGCCGATTTGATCGTGCCCTGAAATATCGGGCCAGCCTCGGTGACGCCTAGATGAAGAGGGTAATCGCACTTTTCTGCTAGGAGTCGATAGGCACTTACCATCGTGACGGGATCATGGTGCTTTACAGAAATTTTGATGTTATTGAAGCCGTGCTCTTCAAATAAAGAGCATTCCCAGAGCGCTGATTCGACCAGTGCTTCAGGCGTCGCCTTGCCATACTTTGCTAGCAAACGCGGGTCAAGAGAACCTGCATTGACACCAATACGAATTGGAATACCTGCATCTCCTGCTGCCTTGGCAACCTCTTTTACCTTGTCATCGAATTGCTTAATATTTCCGGGATTTACGCGAACCGCCGCACAGCCAGCATCTATTGCAGCAAAAATATATTTTGGTTGGAAATGGATGTCAGCAATGACCGGAATTTGTGACTTCTTCGCAATGTGAACGAGAGCATCAGCGTCATCTTGACTTGGAACAGCCACACGAACGATCTGACATCCCGAGGCTGTCAATTCAGCAATTTGTTGAAGGGTCGCGTTGACATCTGAGGTCAGCGTCGTGCACATAGATTGAACACTGACGGGTGAAGCGCTACCAACTCCAATACTTCCTACCTGCAATTGTCGAGTGCTTCGACGGCGAGCAAGCGTGGGTGGTGGAGCTGCAGGCATTCCTAAATCAACCATGTCGTAATTCTGCCTCATCTGGTGTAGATCTGCCGAATATTGGGTTACAAGTTAAGCGTGACAGGATTGACAATGTCTGCCACTAATAACAGAAGAGTGAGGCCCGCCAAAAGCACGAATACGACCATCGTCATCGGGGTCAGAACCGCCACATCGATGGCTGCGGGACGACCTCGTCCACGCAACCGCGCGTAGAAGGCACGAATTTCATCGGCGATTGCGACGGCCATGTGACCGCCATCCAGCGGGAGAATTGGTAGCAAGTTGAAAATCCCAACAAAAATATTCAGACTGGCAATGATCATGATGAAAGTTGCAATTCGTTCGGAAACTGTCAGCGCATGACTTGCAACTGCTTGGCCTGATACTCGAGCCACACCCACAACGCCGACTAGCCCTTCAGGGTCTCGTTTCTGCCCACCTACAGTTTGGGACCAGAGTGCAGGAATCTTGCCAGGAAGAGAAATTAAGGACTTGATTGAAGCACCTATGAACGATTCCGTTGTGCTAAAAGATTTCTCTAGAGCGCTTATAGGTCCGCTTCGCACTTGAGCGAAATCATTCATGATTCCGATAAAGCCATAAGTTTTTCCATTTATTGTGCGAGATGCTGGAGTGATAGAGATTTCTAAATCTAGCGAGGATGAAGTCTCCGCGTTCGATGCACTTCTTCTCGCAATGCCGAAGAGGAGTGGTTTACCTGCAGATTTGCGAATGATTTCTACATCCCTAGACCAATCTTTGATACGCACCCCATTAATCGAGATGATGCGATCCCCGGCTCGGAGACCCGCAGCCTTGGCGGGAGAGATTTGCGAAGTAGCCGTGCACGCCCCAGTTCCGAGATGAGGTGGAACACAAGCCGAGACTTCGTGAATCGTAGAGGTAAGTTGCGTTGTACCAATGGCCAAAAAGAGAATGAGAAGCAAGAAAAAGCCCAATACAAAGTGAAGGAAAGAACCCGCACCAAGAACAATCAGCTTTCGACTTCCAGAGGCGCGATAGAACGCTCGAGGCCCCGCTGAGTCATCATCTCCCGGAGACATTCCTTCTATTCTGCAGTAGCCACCTGCTGGAATCATCTTGATCCCGAACTCCGTTTCGCCTCGTTGAGTTGACCAAATCTTCTTTCCGAATCCCAGAAAGAACTCTGAGACCTTCATACCAAAACGCCTGGCGGTGATGAAGTGCCCAAATTCGTGGATCATCACGGACAGGAGAAGCGCAACGACAAATGCGAGAATTCCTACAAGTTGCATTCCGCTATCTTCTCAGGTCGAGCCGACAAATGTGTACTTGAGCGGGTAGTACGATTGCGGTATGACACGAATCGACATTCCGCAGGTCCGCAAAGTTGTAACAGCGATCCCAGGACCTCGTTCTCAAGAAGTTCTCAAGCGCCGTGCAGATGCTGTTTCAGCGGGCCTTGGGCTCTCATTTCCCATCGTGGTTGAGCGTGCAGGTGGTGGAATCATCGTCGACATTGATGGCAATTCCATTATTGATATGGGAGCCGGAATTGCAGTGGTGAATGTTGGCAATAGCGCCGAGCGTGTTGTCAATGCCGTTCAAGAGCAAGTAGAAGCATTTACACACACGTGTTTCACTGTAGCTCCATATCTGAGTTATATAGAAGTGTGTGAAGCGCTCAATCGAATTACCCCCGGTAGGCATAAAAAGAAATCGATGCTTGCCAACTCCGGCGCTGAAGCCCTTGAGAATGCAATAAAGATCGCTCGCCATTACACAGGTCGTCAAGCGGTCGTCGTGTTTGAACACAGTTTCCACGGACGTACAAATCTCACCATGGGTATGACAGCAAAGAACATGCCATACAAGGAAGGATTTGGTCCGTTTGCGCCTGAAATTTACAGAATGCCGATGGCTTACCCTTTGCGCTGGCCGGGAGGGCCCAAAGTCTGCGAAGAAGAGGCCCTTGAATATGTTTTGCATAAGATCGAGAAAGAGATTGATCTTAAGAATCTTGCAGCCATCGTGATTGAGCCCATACAGGGCGAAGGCGGATTTATTGTTCCGCCCAAAGGATTTTTACCAGGGCTATCAGCTTTTGCCGCCAAGCACGGAATTGTTTTCATCGCTGATGAAGTTCAAACTGGTTTTGCTCGCACGGGTCACATGTTTGCCTGCGAAGAAGAGAACGTTATCCCCGACATCATTACAACCGCAAAAGGTATTGGCGGTGGACTTCCAATCTCCGGCATCACAGGACGCGCAGAAATTATGGACTCCTCCCACGGAAGTGGATTGGGCGGAACTTTCGGTGGAAATCCCCTCGCCTGCGTAGCGGCACTCGCGACGATTGCCACCATTGAAGAAGATCATCTCATTGAGCGGGCAAACACCTTAGGGAAGGTTATTTCGAATTCCCTTTACGCGATGAAGGAAAAATATCCGATTATTGCAGAGGTCCGTGGTCGCGGTGCAATGCAGGCGCTGGAGTTTGTGATCCCCGGCGGTAACGAACCACATCCCACAGCACTCAGTACCATAGTTAAGTTCTGCCAAGATAATGGAGTTCTGATCTTGTCTGCCGGAACGTACAACAACGTCATTCGCCTTCTTCCTCCGCTAGTCATTTCCGAAGATTTACTTCGTGATGCTCTGGATATCTTGGATAAGGCGATCGCTTCTGTTTAAAGTAGTTCTTTACTCATCTGTTGCGAAGTTATTTGATACCCAGCGCTTTCATAAAGATGTCTTGCAACCTTGTTTGAGCCAAATACGTTCAGGCCAAGTTTGTTTACTCCATGTGATTTAGTCAGTCGCTCTGCTTCGGCGAGCAAGGATCGACCATAACCTTTCCCACGAAATTCTTCGTAGAGTTCAATGTCATAAATCCAGGCGCCATCGGCAGGATTAGAACTTCTCTGCAAGCCAACCCAAAGATACCCAATCGAATCACCGGATTCATTGAGCGCTGTGAGCAGCAAAGTGTTTTCAGTCTTTAAGCCACTAGGAAGGAGTTTGTCGATTGCTTCTATTGATTTTTGTTGGGAATCTTCTTGACTCCAATGCCCATGCTCAACATTCACCGCCGCATACTCAGTGATCGTGTGGGATCTAAACTTTTCGAATTCTTCATCAGTCATAGGACGAACACTCACGTTAGGCATCGGGCCATTATGCCATTGCGCCATGAGGGTTATCTGTCGAGGAGATTTTGTGTTGCAGAATATTTGTCACCTTTTTTACGCTTTGCGATTGCACTTACCGCTTCTAGGACTACACGGTTAGCTAATAACGCGGTGATATCCGCGTTATCGTAGGGAGGGCAGACTTCTACGATATCGATACCAACAATGGGTAATTCAAAACAAATTCTTCTGACTGCTTCTAGCAATTCACGACTTGTCATTCCACCAGGTTCGGGAGTTCCGGTACCTGGGGCCATGCCGGGGTCAACAACATCGATATCTACCGAGAGAAATACTCCATCGCAGTCATCAGTCACACAAGCAAAAGATTCATCCAAAACCGTGTTCAAGCCACGTTGATGTATTTCTGTCATTTCATATGAGCGCATTTCTTGATCGCGCATCCAGAGCAAGGTCTCTTCTTCGGGCCAATAACCGCGCAGGCCCAACTGCAAGAATCGATCACCTCTTACGGCTCCTGAATCAATGAGTCTGCGCATCGGGGTGCCATGACCAACAAGTGCGCCGAATTGGGAGTCGCCAGTATCGGCGTGGGCATCAAAGTGAATCATTGAAATTTTTCCCATGCCCCGATGGCGCGCAATTCCCATAACATCTGCCGAAGCGATGGAATGATCTCCCCCCAGAACAATGGGTATAACGCCCGCCCGAGAAAGTTTCTCTGTGGCGTGAGCAAGTTCCTCAAGGGATCCAACTAAATCTCCCCCCGGCATCATTAAGTCACCAGCATCACGAACATTGAGTTCTTTGAGTCCGTCAATACGCATCGCCAAGTGTGGACGTTCTCCGTCGTGAGGCAAATAATCAGCGCCGCGAATAGCTTGTGGTCCGAATCGGGCACCTGAGCGATACGAAGTTCCGCTATCTATCGGTGCGCCCACAATAACGACTGAGCTATCTGCGTAACTTTCGGGATTTTCTAAATCGCACGAAGGAACACCTAGAAAGGTGAAATTAGGCCCGTACATATTCCCGATATTTGCCACGACTTCAGGGTAACGCATCGCCTATTAGGAATCGAAGCCCAAACCCAATCGATCAAGGGTTTTTAGCCAGATATTTCGGCGACCTTCCCGTTGATCTGCCCTATCGATGGACCATTGGGTAATTTTTATAAACAAGAAACGAAATGGTTCTGGCGGAAATGGCAATGGCTTTCGACGAACCATACGCAATTGCGTTCTTTCATTTTCGACGCCATCGAGAAGATCAAGCAGTGTTTCAGCGCCGAATCGAGTGGCCGCAACTCCGAGTCCCGTATACCCCATGACATACCCGACCCGACCTCCATGTGCGCTACCCCAAAAAGGTGAAAATCGAGTGCATGTGTCGATCGCGCCAGCCCACCCATGCGTAAAGGAAATTCCTTCTAACTGTGGAAAAGTCTTTAAAAAATTTCCAGCAAGGGTGGCAAAAGTTTCTGGTCGTACTTCATATTCTTGTCGTACCTTGCCGCGGAAGTTATAAATGGCTTCAAACCCACCCCAAAGAATGCACCCTTCTTGAGTCATTCGATAATAATGAAATTTATTTCCAGAATCCGAAATTCCTTCCCTGCCTTGCCATCCAATACTCTCAAGTTGTTCCATCGATAGAGGTTCCGTAACCAATTGATAGTCATAGACAGGAATCACGTACTTGCGAGCACTTCGGATGAGAGATTTGTAGACATTGGTTGCTAACGCCACTTTTTGCGCTTTCACCGAACCATATGAGGTATGAACGATGACGCAATCCTTTTGATACTCAAGAGAGTGCACCATGGAATTTTCAAAAATTTTCACACCGAGTGAAATACATACGCGTTCTAAACCCCAGACTAAACGGGCGGGATCCAGAATTGCTGTGCCATCATGATCGAAAATCGCTCCAAGATAGCGCGGAGATATCACTTTCTTACGCAATTCCTCTTTTGTGAGAACTTCGACATGGTCACCATACTTATTGCGCAGGGCGGCTTCTTCCTGCATTCCAGTCAATTGCCAGGGTTCTACAGCCACACGTATTTCCCCAGTGCGTTCCCAATCGCATTCGATTCCATATTTGAGAATCGTTGCCTCTATGGCATCAAGATTTTCGCGCCCGAGCCTCTCGATTGTTTTCATCTCGCCTCTAAATCGGGAGTAACCGTTCAAGAATCCATGTGTCAATGAAGAGTTGCAAAATCCTCCATTACGCCCAGATGCACCGGCACCGGTTTCGCGCTGTTCGACGATCACAACTTCACGACTCGGATTTCGCTCTTTCGCCAGCAATGCAGTCCACAATCCCGTGTAGCCCGCGCCGACTACACATAGATCTGTTTCGATGTCGCCAATGAGTGCAGAGTGTGAATCTGGTTCCAAAGGATCTTCATCGAGCCAATACAACATGGGCTGAAGATCTGCTAGGTGGCGCAAAACAGTGGGATCGATGTTTTCCATCGTGTCATCCGGCCTTCGCCGGAATCACCCCTTAACATCTATGAAAAGTGGTCCCGGGTCCTCCGGAGTTCCACCCTGCAACGTAGATTTTTTGACAATCTGTGGTTCGGTGCAGCTGAGACTAGGTTAGCGCACCTTTTTACGATTGACCAACTGCCCCGCTATGACGATTATGAGCGCAAGAAAGAACATGGAGGAACCTATGACGTTTGCTTGAGCGGGAATTCCGCGTGCAGCGGAGACATAAACAAACTTAGGAAAAGTGACCAGAGTTCCCGAATTGAAATTGGTGATAATGAAATCGTCGAAGGAGAGGCTGAAAGCCAAAAGCGCAGCCCCTGCAATGCCAGGCATAACCAGCGGCAAAGTCACGCGACGAAAAGTTTCTCGTTCATTGGCGTATAGATCCATTGCTGCTTGTTCCAATCGAGGATCCAAACTGGCGATACGCGCCTTTACCGTTACTACAACAAATGAGATGCAAAACATCACGTGAGCAATCACTGTCGGCCAGAAACCCGGATTGATTCTAAATGCGAGAAACATCGCCAGCAGAGATGCTCCTAAGACCACTTCTGGTGTTGCCATAGGTAGGAAGAT
This sequence comes from Actinomycetes bacterium, assembly GCA_025363635.1. Classification (GTDB taxonomy): domain Bacteria; phylum Actinomycetota; class Actinomycetes; order Nanopelagicales; family Nanopelagicaceae; genus QYPT01. The sequence continues at coordinate 83,562 of JANYDL010000040.1, read as the reverse complement.
CAGCAAGTTGGTGGCAGAACGCCCGCGGAATCGATGGCGTCCCAAAGCAAAAGCTATGAGCGTTCCTAATATTGTCGCGGTGACCGTCGCCAAAAGCCCGATCTTGATCGAATTGCCTAAAGCAGAACAAACATCAGGTGCTCCGCATGGATTCTTCCAATTATTCAGAGTGAATCCACGCCAGGTTAGATTACTCTTTCCCGCATCGTTAAAGGAAAAACCAAATGTGTAAATAACTGGGATAAAAAGATAGGTGAAACCAAATACAGCATAAATTCGGATGAGGTTGCGTCCGAACCAGCGCGAAACTCGTCGTCCGAATGGCAAGGTTGGAATGGGCGCTTGGCTCATACCAATTCATCCGTTCCGGACTTGCGAATATAGAGGGTGACAAGGACAAGAATGGAAGCCATCAACATAAATGAGAGCGCCGCCGCAGTCGGATAATCAACAATTCGAAAGAAGCGCGAGTCAATAACATTTCCCAGCATTGTCGTATTGGGATTTCCCAGAATCGCGGCATTAACATAATCACCTGCGGCCGGAATAAAAGTGAGAAGAGTTCCCGCTACTACTCCAGGCATGGAGAGCGGAAAAGTTACTTTCCTAAAAGTCGTAAATGCATTTGCATAAAGATCATTTGATGCTTCCAAAGTCCGGGGATCAATCCGCTCTAGAGATGCATAGAGTGGAAGTGTCATAAATGGCAAGAAGTTGTAGGTCATGCCGGTAACTACCGCCAGAGCGCTAGCAGTGAGAGTGGCGTTGGCTCCGATTATGTGGAGAGCGCGAAGCGCGGGAACCACGAATCCTGACTCCCCCAAGATTTGCTTCCATGCAACAGTTCGCAAGAGGAATGAGGTGAAGAAGGGAGCAATAACAAGTACGAGAAGGAGGTTTTTATACTTGCCAGATCTAAATGCAATCGCATATGCCAAGGGATAAGCAATTGCGAGGGCGAGAAGAGTGGCGAGGGTCGCATAAATAAATGATCGTGCAAATTGTTCACGGCTAGCATTGAAGGCATCCACGTAATTAGCGAAACGAAAAGTTTGCACATACTGACCCGTGTCGCCGCCTACAACAGGAGTCTGCGTCGATGTTCCCGCCAGATTGATGATCGGTAGGACAAAGAATGTAAAAAGCCAGAACAATCCGGGAGCGAGCAACAAATAGGGCAAGCGCCCTTTCTTGCCAGAAAAAGTACTGGCCCGAGTTGCCATGCTTTGGAGATAAGCCATTATTCGATTTCATCCGTCTCGGCGCCAGCATTGACATCTTGCGAACCATCGAGACCAAAAGTAAATGGAACATTCCACGAAAGTGAGACTGGATCACCGGAGCGGAGCGTCGGAGTACCACCATCATTTTGTTCAAAGACCATGAGGTCTTGCTTCCACGGCATCTCCACAACATATTGCGTACTTACACCCACAAAAGAGACATCCGAAACAATGCCCCCTGCGAGTGCGTTTCCAGTAGTTGGAACATCCGGCAGATCAATCCGAATTTTCTCAGGTCGAATACCTACTACCACCGATGTGGTTTGGGATTGATTTCTACTTTTGAGAAGAGAAATTTTTTGCCCATGAACGGTTATCACGTTTGAATCGCCATCGGTGGATGAGACCACACCCCGAATCAAATTGGATTGTCCCAAGAAATTTGCCACGAAGGCAGTAGCAGGAGATTCGTAAAGATCTGCAGGAGAGCCCATCTGCTCAATCTTTCCCTCATTCATCACCGCAATGGTGTCAGCCATTGTCATTGCCTCTTCTTGGTCGTGGGTGACGTGCACGAAAGTTAATCCAACTTCAGTTTGAATCCACTTCAATTCAATCTGCATTTGACGACGCAACTTAAGATCCAATGCGCCCAGCGGTTCATCTAGAAGGAGCAGGGCAGGACGATTCACAATCGCACGAGCTAAGGCGATGCGCTGTTGTTGTCCACCTGAAAGTTGCGTCGGCTTGCGATCTGCAAAGTGAGGGAGTTCAACTAAAGCTAGAACTTTCTCAACTTGCTCTTTCACATCTTTGACGCCGCGGCGTCGCAACCCAAAAGCCACATTCTCAAAAATGCTCAGATGAGGAAAGAGCGCATAATTTTGAAAGACTGTATTTACCGGCCTTTGATAAGGTTTTTTTGTCGTGATATCAGTTTCACCGATGAATATTGAACCTACTGTAGGTTCTTCCAAACCCGCGATCATCCGAAGGGTTGTGGTTTTCCCACAACCGGAGGGACCCAGGAGTGCGAAAAAAGAACCTTGCGGAATCGTCAGCGACAGATCATCGACTGCAGTGAAATCCCCAAAGGTCTTTGTGAGACGTGTGAGGATGAGATCCCCATGTGACGAAGAGGATGCGTCGGCCACTAGTTGCCAGTTGCCTTTTGGAATGCCGTAGAAAATGTTGTCTCTTCAGCAGGAGACAGTGAGCGGAAAACTTTCACCTTGCTCAAAGTATCGGTAGTTGGGAAGATGTAGGGACTTGCTGCCAATTTTGGATCAATCTTCTCCATCGCTGCTTGAGCACCCTTAACGGGGCAAATGTAATTTACATAAGCGGCTACCTGCGCGGCAACTGCGGGCTCGTAGTAATAATTCATGACCTTCTCTGCATTGATTTTATTCTTCGAAGTAACAGGAATCATCATATTGTCACTCCAAAGCGTTCCACCACTTTCGGGAATTGCGAAATCAAATTTGTTCGCATTCTCAGCAGCAAGTTGGAACATATCTCCCGACCATCCGATTACCGCAACGGCATCACCGCTAATGAGATCTTCTTTGTAACCGTTTCCCGCCACTTTGCGAATGAAACCGTCAGAAATCTTCTTTTGTAGGAAATCTATGGCGTTCATAAATTGTGCTTCGGTAAACCCGGATTCAATATCCACTCCTTGATATTGCATGATTATTCCCATGGTGTCGCGCATTTCTGAGAGAACTTCTACTTTCCCCTTGTTCTCAGGAGCAAAAAGTTGTTCCACCGTATGAATTCCCTGGGGGAGTTTCTTTTTATTCCATCCAAAACCAGCAAAACCGGTCTGCCACGTTAGAGAATTAACTCTTCCAGGATCAAAGCCGACGCTAGCGAGTTTGTCGAGAATATTTACCTTGTTTGGAAGATTTGTTGTATCCAATTTCTGGGTGTACCCCAAACGGATCCACCGTCCGGCCATCCAGTCCGTAAGGGTCACGATGTCGTACCCAATATCTTGCCCAAGTTTTAATTGACCTTGGACTTTGCCGTAAAACTCATCGTTGTCATTGACATCTTCTTTATATGAAACCGCGATACCAGATTTCTTTTGAAAAGCCTCAAGGGTCGGGTATTTCTTTGTTGCGGTGTCATAATCTAAATAAAGTGTCCAGTTCGCCCAACGGACGGTGCCACCAGCGTCGGTTGTCGTCACCGCCGTCTTAGTCTGGGCCTTAGTTCCGCAGGCAGCCAAAAGACCGACGGCGCCAACCCCACCAACTCCAGCAATGAAACCCCGTCGAGATAATTGCGCCTTAATAAGATCGCGTGTCTCTGGAGATATAACATTCTTGGTTGTCATTGGAGCTCCTATTCGAGTCGTGGTCCGCTGGGAAAGTTTATGCCTTAAGAGCGAGATTGGTCGCCAAATCTTTTGTGAACTTTTCGATTCCTATTCCGGAGGCTGCCTAAGCGTTAAGATTGGTCATAACATGCTTAATACGCGTGTAATCCTCAAAACCGTACCCTGAGAGATCCTTTCCGTACCCCGATTTCTTAAAGCCACCATGAGGCATTTCGGCAACAATCGGAATGTGGGTGTTTATCCAGACGCAACCGAAATCAAATGCCTTCGCCATGCGCATTGCCCTCGAGTGATCGCGAGTCCAGACACTCGATGCGAGGCCATATTGCACTCCGTTGGCGAGCGCAATTGCCTCCTCTTCGGTCTCAAATTTCTGAATGGTAATGACAGGTCCAAAGATTTCATTTTGGATCATCTCATCGCCTTGGGTCAGGTCAGCAATGATCGTCGGAGGAAAGAAAAACCCAGGACCGGAGTGAGCGCGACCGCCGGCAGTTACGCGAGCATGAGAAGGTGCTCTGTCCAGAAAGCCTGAGACGGTGCGCAATTGATTGCTGTTATTGAGTGGGCCAACTAACACATCCTCATGCGGTGCCCCCATAGCGATCTTGTTCTTTGCCTGATCTGTCAGGAGTGCGACCATCTCTTCATAGACCCCTGACTGAACCAAAACACGAGTCGCGGCGGTGCAATCTTGTCCAGCGTTAAAGAATCCGGCTATCGCGATCCCTTCTGCAGTTGCTTCTAAATTTGCATCGTTAAAGACGACTACAGGGGCTTTACCGCCTAATTCAAGGTGAACACGTTTGACCTGCTTTGCTCCGGCTTCGGCGACAGCCATTCCAGCCCGAATCGATCCTGTGATTGACACCATCGCAGGAGTCTCATGATTTGCCAGTGCCCTACCGGCTTCGTTCTCTCCACAAACAACATTCATCACTCCCTGGGGCAAAAACTCGGCCATCACTTTCGCCATAAAGACCGTGCTAGCTGGAGTTGTAGGACTGGGTTTTAGTACCACGGTATTTCCAGCGGCTATTGCGGGCGCCCATTTCCAGACCGCCATCATCATCGGATAGTTCCATGGAGTGATCTGCGCGCAAACTCCGATCGGTTCGCGACGTATAAAGGATGTCATTCCATGCATGTATTCGCCAGCTGACTTGCCCTCTAAATTTCGTGCAGCACCTGCGAAGAAACGAATCTGATCGATCATAGGCGGAACTTCTTCAGAGATCGTTACTGCAAGTGGCTTTCCGGTATTTTGACTTTCAATTCCCACTATTTCTTCTGCCCGTGATTCCAAAGCATCTGCGATCTTGAGCAAGGCGCGTTGGCGCTGGCTAGGCGTCGAATCCCTCCATCCAAAAAACGCTTTCTCTGCGGCGTTTACAGCGAGACTGACATCTTCTATCCCCGACTTCGGCGCTAGCGCATACACCTCTCCCGTGGCCGGATTTGTAATCTGCGTTGATTCTCCTGAGACGCTGGCTACCTCGTGACCGTTAATGAAGTTGGACAGGGTCTGCATGAAAACTCCTTCTTTCTGATTTTAGATCTGTAGCCTTCTTGTGACGTGGCATTTCATCCCACGTGAGCGTACGCCCTCGCTTCCGCGAAGAAAAGTGCCCTATGAATCTACATCTATTATTGCGGTATGACTGCTTTGACCAAAATTCGCCGCGCTCCACACAAAGCCAGCTCGGACGAAGGCGTTATAAGAAGAATCATTGAGGCCGCGAAAGTTGCCCACGTTGCTATCTGTGTCGACGGTCAGCCATTCTCGATCCCAGTGGCTTGTGCTCCCCACAATGAGAGTCTTCTCTTGCATGGCTCCACGGCATCTCGCCTTTTCAAAGCCTTAGCCTCAGGTGCAAAAGGTTGCCTCACGATTACTCACGTTGATGCTCTGGTATTGGCTCGATCCTCCTTTCATTCGTCGATCCATTACCGATCCCTTATGGCTTTCGGAGTCGCGCGCGAAATTGCAGGCGATGAAAAAATCTTTGCCCTCAACTCCCTTACTGAACACCTCTTTCCAGGGCGAATTTCTGAACTCCGCAATTCCACCGCTCAAGAGCTAGCAGCAACCACCATCCTTTCATTTCCCCTTGATCAAGTCAGCGTCAAGGTTTCCGATGGAGAGCCAGATGATGATAAAGCCGATTTGGAGTCAGACATTTGGGCGGGAGTTGTGCCTATTCACTCCACTTATGGAGTAGCCATACCTGCTTCAAATTTGCGATCAGAAATACCGGTGCCGGACTACATCGCGACATGGGTTGCTGGGTAGAAAGATGTCTCTTTGGTGGGATCAAGTAATTCGCCCATCTTTCACACCCGGTGATATCAATGCGCGCTGGGATGTTCTCATCGTCGGAGGCGGCTTTAGTGGACTGTGGAGCGCACACCATCTTGTGAATTCAGAACCACATCTAAAAATCGCAATCCTTGAGAAGGGGCGTGTCGGAACCGGTGCAAGCGGGAGAAATGGTGGTTGGGCCTCCGCTCTTTACCCCGTGAATGACGAAGTGCTCGGCAGAAACTTTTCTACTGCCCACATCTCAACTCTTCATCATGAACTTCGGATTTCAATCGATGAAATTGCACATTTCGTAAAGGAAGAGAAAATCACTTGCGGATTTCATAAAGGTGGCTCCCTCGTCGTCGCCCGCAATGGCGGACAATTGAAGCGCCTAGGCACAGAACTTGCCGCTAACGAAATATTTTTAAATCAAAGCCAAACCGAGAAAAGAATTCTGATGGCGCAAGCTCTTGGATCTTCTTTCAATCCCGACTGCGCCGTTATTAACCCTGCCGCCCTCGTTGTGGGATTGGCCAAATCTCTTGAAAATCGAGGAGTTTCTATTTTTGAAAATCACGAAGGAAGATTTACCTCAGAGAATGAAGTAATCGTCAATGGAAAGAAATTGAATGCACAATTCATACTGCGTGCTACTGAGGCATATCATGAAGACTCGCGAGCACAGATACCTATCTATTCACTCATCGTGGCGACCGAGCCTCTCTCGGATTCGCAAATCTCAGAAATCGGTTTGGCGGATCGAGAAGCTTTTTCAGATGCTTCTCACCTTGTCACCTACGCTCAAAGGACAGAAGATAACCGCCTTGTCATCGGTGGACGTGGGGCGCCATATTCGTGGGGTTCAAGACGTCAAGATTCCCTTGAAACGCGCTCCAAAAACCACGAAGGCCTACGTAAGATGGCACGTAGGTGGTTTCCCGTTGTGGGAAAGAGCAAATTTACACATGCCTGGGGAGGGGCAGTTGGGGTGGCGCGCGATTGGTCGCCTTATGTACGAGTAAATAGTAAGTATGGAGAAATGGGGGGCTACGTGGGTGACGGGGTCACACTCTCATATTTAGCGGCACATTCCATTGCAGATCTGCTACTTGGGAAAAAATCAGTTCGGGCTCAACTCCCCTACGCACAATGGAAAAGTAAAAAATGGGAAAGCGAGCCTTGGCGCTGGCTTGGGGTTAACTCAACTATTCAATTGACGAAGCTAGCTGACCGTGAAGAATTTCTCACCCATCGTCCAAGTGTCATCATGCAAGCACTTGATCCGATATTGGGAAGATAATGGGAAGAAAATGAAGAAAGAGATAACCGCACTTATTTTGACTGGTGGAGAGAGCTCGCGTTTCGGATCCAACAAGACATCTGCCCTATTAGGCAGGAAGACATTGATCAATCACGTGATTGATTCAATTCCTAAACGTTGGCCCATTGTGATGGTGGGCCCTAACTATGCATCTCCACGTAATTTCATTCAATGCACGCGAGAAGTGCCTGCTGGTGGCGGTCCGGTCTGTGCGATAGAGGCCGGACTGCGACTTATTTCCACGGAATTTGTGGCAGTAATTGCCTCTGATATGCCCTTCGCGGGACGGGTTATCAAAGCGTTGAGTCAACAGGTAATCGCAAAAGATGCGCTGATTGCTATAGATGAAAAAGGTTATGCTCAAACATTGTGCGCGATTTATCGCACCGAGCCGCTGCACACCGCTATAAAATCCCTGGAGCCTCTGGCCGGACTCTCAATGAAAAAGCTTCTCCCGCTACTTGATGCCGAAAAGATCTCCTTAGGAAAAGAATTTGCGAGTAGCCTTCTTGATATTGATACTCCAGAGGATCTCCAACGATTGAAAAGCGAGGAATGAATATGGAAGAGTGGATCGGCGCGGTACGAAAAGAGTTAGGTGTTTCAGCGCCAATTGATAGTGAAGCAATACTGGCTGTTGCTCGTGATGCGGCACATGCAGTCGAGAGAAAAGCTGCTCCCATGACAACATTTCTTTTGGGGTATGCAGTAGCCCTTGGCGCCGATCTTGAAAGCTCAGTCGAGAAAATATCACGCTTGGCTAAAGAGTGGCCTTCATCCGAGTGAATTCATATCAAAAGTTAAGTTGGGAAGAGGCTCATTCTCGGGCTTGGGACGCTGTGGGTGAGCATCTAGAAAGTGAAACGGTGACACTCTGGCAAGCCTGCGAGCGCTTCCTGGGCGTTGATTGCTTTGCGTTCTGCGATCTTCCTCGATACACCACTTCAGCGATGGATGGTTGGGTAGTAGCCGGCGATGGGCCTTGGAGGATTATCGGTGACATCAAGGCTGGTGCCCCTCACGAAGGAAATCTCGAAAGTGGTCAGACGCTTCGCATCGCAACAGGTGCTGTAATTCCAAGCGGTGCGCAATCGGTTGTACGTTGGGAGATTGCAAAAGAGAAAGATGGATTTATATTTGCGGACCCGCCGAGTCGAGGAACCGACATTCGCCCATCAGGTGATGAGTGTCGAGTGGGGGATTTATTGGCTCACAAAGGCCAACTTGTTACACCTTCAGTCATTGGATTATTGGCGGCAACGGGTTATGACGAAATATGTGTAACGCGCAAACCAAAGGTCGCACTCTTACTTCTTGGCGACGAACTGCAACTCTCCGGAATTCCTAGTAAAGGATTAGTTCGCGATTCACTCGGACCTCAACTTCCGGCATGGCTTTCTAGATTGGGCGCAGAGGTAATTTCTTATAGATACGTTACCGACGAACTTGAATCGGTTATCGAAGCAATCCGCAGCATCGAAGCCTGTGATCTCATTATCACGACGGGCGGAACTGCCGATGGCCCCCGCGATCATGTTCATGGTGCTTTAGCCGCGTTGAAAGCGGAATTCATTGTGGATCGTGTTCGATCCAGACCGGGACACCCTGCGCTATTAGCGACACTTCCCTCTGTAAACAACAGACTACTACTTGGGCTTCCGGGTAATCCGCAATCTGCAGTTGTAGGACTCATGACGCTGGGAGCGCCAATAATCTCGAGTTTGCTAGGAAGGGTTCGTAGTCCACTACAACCTGTAGAGACACTCGACGATCTTTCTGCACCTTTAGATTTCACTCGATTAATTTTAGGAAATATCTCGGGAATGCAATTTTCAATGGGCAAACATTTAGGATCCGCCATGCTGAGAGGCTTGGCCTCGTCGACTGGCTTCGCCCTAGCCCCAAGCGGTGAAACAAAAGCGGGTGAGAAGGTTCTCTGGCTCCCTCTCCCCTAACTTCTGCCATACGATTGTGTTCTTATGACACAGAGCAACGCAAACGAGTTGAGTCACCTTAATTCAAAGGGTCAAGCGCACATGGTTGATGTGAGCGAAAGAGAGATAACCACTCGCCTCGCATGCGCTTCGGGAAAAGTCCTACTCTCGGGCGAGGTTGTTGCATTACTCCGAGGAGGAGGAGTTCCCAAAGGCGATGTTTTATCCACTGCGCGGATTGCTGGAATTATGGGAGCGAAGAGAACAGTCGACCTCATTCCCCTATGTCATCCCATTGCGATCACTGGATTAGAGTTAGATGTTCGTGTGGTAGATGAAGGTGTTGCAATTAGCGCGGAAGTAAAAACCTCTGACCGCACAGGAGTAGAAATGGAAGCGCTAACCGCTGTTTCGATTGCCGCCCTGACAGTAATTGATATGGTGAAAGCGATAGATCCAACCGCTTCAATTTCAGAGGTTCGCGTTGATTTCAAAGAGGGCGGACGCAACGGCTCTTGGATAAGAAAGTGAAGGATTTCACTGCGGCAATTATTACTGCAAGTGATCGCGCTGCGCGGGGAATTTATCAGGATGAGAGCGGTGAATTGCTGTCGCAAGGATTAGAAAGTCTTGGTTTTGAAATAATATCTAAAGAAATTTTCCCTGACCTTGTTGAAGAAATATCCCGAGGGATTGCAAGTGCATTGAAGTTGAGGGTGGATCTGATTCTTACCACCGGTGGGACGGGAATCTCTACCACCGATGTGACCCCCGAAGCGACCGCTCCTTACATGGAAAAACTACTTCCGGGAATTAGCGAATCCTTACGTGCCTATGGTCGAGTTAAGACGCCATTCGCAGACCTCTCTCGAGGTTTGGCAGGCGTAAATGGAAAGACCGTCATCATCAATCTTCCAGGTTCTCCCAATGCTGTGCGCGATGGCCTGGTAATTCTTGAACAAATCCTTCCCCATCTGATGAGCCAACTTTCAGGGCAGGTTCATCCTTGAGTGCGTTCGTAGTCGAAGCCAGGCTGACAACTTCCCTTATATCGGCGGAAGAGCTCGCGCGCAAAGTGCGGTCACAAGATTGTGGGGCTGTAGTGACCTTTAGCGGCGAAGTGCGAAATCACGACAAAGGAAGAACAGTTCTGCAACTTGCATATGAAGTTCATCCCACTTCGGAAAGAATTATTCAAGAGGTCGTTCATGAAGTTGCAAACCGCTTCACTGATTTACGCTGCGCCGTCATCCACCGATACGGAGAGATTCCTATGGGAGAAAGCGCGCTAGTCGTTGCGGTGGCGGCCCCTCATCGCGCTGAGGCATTTACGGCTTGCGCTACCTTGATCGACGAAATCAAAGTTCGCGTCCCCATCTGGAAGAATCAAATATTTGATGATGGCAGTAATGAATGGGTGAACTCTGCATGATCGATCTCATCGACACTTTCAATCGGGTTCACCGTGACCTGCGAGTATCGCTCACGGATCGATGTTCGCTTCGGTGCACGTATTGCATGCCCAATGATTTCAATTCTTGGCTGCCGAAAGAAGAACTCCTCACGACGAAAGAACTCATTACTGTCATCGATATCGCAACGCGTCATGGCATTAACCAAATTCGACTCACTGGTGGCGAACCGCTTCTTCGCCCGGATATCGTCTCCATCGTTGCCCAGATAACGGAACTGGAGTTTCCCCCAGAACTTTCTTTGACGACAAATGGGCTGGGTCTTGCAAAGCTTGCTCAACCTCTTTTCGAGGCAGGATTGCAGCGTGTGAATGTCAGTCTTGATACGTTGAATCGCAAACGCTTTCATGAGATGACCTTTCGTGATCGATTTGAGGATGTTATTGATGGACTTCAAGCGGCAAGACTTGCGGGCCTCTCTCCCATAAAGATCAATGCAGTTCTTATGCAAGGTGTAAACGAAACTGAAGCAGTTGAACTATTGACCTGGGCGTTGGCAGAAGAATACGACCTAAGATTTATCGAACAAATGCCATTGGATGCCGGCGGAAAATGGGACCGCGCAACCATGGTCAGTTCAGAAAGGATATTTGCGGACCTCTCATCTCAGTATTCACTCACCGCCGTTCCAGTACGCGGGTCATCACCAGCAGAAGAATTCTTCGTAAACGGCGGCCCACATAAAGTCGGAATCATCGCGAGTGTTTCGAAGCCCTTCTGTGGAGCCTGCGATCGTCTAAGACTCACCTCTGATGGACAACTTCGATCGTGTCTTTTTTCGCAAGAAGAAATGGACCTACGAAAAGTTTTACGAGACACCAGTCGAACCCACGAAGAAATAAGTGCCGAGATATCTTCGCGCTTCATTAAAACAGTGCGAGGTAAATTAGCTGGTCATGGAATCAACGATCTTTCATTTGTGCAACCTCATCGCCCCATGTCTGCTATCGGGGGCTGATTAACCGCCAGCAAAGGGCGGAAGGACATCAATCTGACTATTCTCACCTATGACGTGGTTTCTATCGTGAACCACAACCCCATTAACGAGAAAGCTACATTGGCCAAGAATAGTGAACAAGTGCGCATTTCCCTTGGAGCATTCGCTGATCAGTTCGTTCACAGTTGACGAATTCATCATAATTTCTGAATTTCCCGTGGCTGCACGAGCAGAAGCAAAAAACCGTACGGTAATCAAGATGTGAATGCCTCTCGTAGTTGATTTCGGAGCGAGTAGACAACTCCAATCGCGAGAATTGCCATAACTGCACTTAGTGCATAAGCCGCGCTCATGTCTTGATCCAGATCAAAATATACCTGCATCGGCCACGTTTGAGTGAGTGAAGGAAGTGCGCCAGCAAACATGATCGTGGCACCGAACTCTCCGAGGGCTCGAGCCCAAGCCAGAATTGCACCCGTAGCAATCCCGTTTCTCGACTGCGGAAGAGCAATCCTCCAAAACAATTCGAAGGCGCTGGCTCTATCTATTTCCGCAGCATCTTGCTGATCGACTGGCAGATGGCGAAAAGTTGACTCTACGACCAAAGTGAGAAAAGGAGTTCCAACAAAAACGCCAGCAAAAATAACTGCGCTCGTTGTAAATGGCATTGACCACCCTGTCCAGTTGTATATATGTTTTCCTATTAATCCACTTCGCCCCATCAAAGCCAGCAGGGCGACGCCGGCAACGGTGGGAGGTAGCACAATCGGAGCTAGAACAAGCGGACGAAGCAGATTGGTCAAGCGCGTATTGCCTTTGGCGAGAACCCAAGCAAGTGGAACACCCAAAACCACGCTAATTGCTGTCGCGCTGACCGATGTCCAAAGAGATAACTGAATCGCCTTTAAGGAATTGGGTTCTGAAAGTCTTGTCAGAAGTGATCCCCAAGGAACTTTCCCGAAGAGCGCAATTACCGGCAAGATAATTACTAAACTTGCAACGGTCGCAAAGAGCCGGTTGAGCCAATCAATTCTCTTCACGGTGTGATCTTGCTGAAACCGGCACGAGACAAAACGACCATGCCTTTGGGCGAAAGTACAAACTTCACAAATGCTCTGGCACTATCTCTGTTTTTACTTTGCGCGACAACGCCTATCGCATATCGAGTTTGCGTGGATGCAGTGTCTCTAAATCGCACTTCATAAATTTCTCTATCGTGTGCCACAAAATCCGTGTGATAAATAAATGCTGCATCCACCTCTCCACTTAGGAGCTTCGCCGCAACCGATGATGCATTTGCCTCAAACGAGACAGGGCGCGATTTTACTTTCCCGAACGTACTGAGCGCCCGGTCAGTCGCTATTCCACAAGGCGCAGAGTGAGCGCACTGGACCCACTTAACTCCTGGCTTATTTAGATCCGTCAACTTGTTTATGGATATACGTGATGAGGGCAAGACTCCTAAAACAATGCGATTTGCAACTAACAATGTTGACTCAGGAACTTCGGTCGAGACTTTGCTCATATCTTCTTCGGATGCCGAGGCAAACACATCTGCAGGCGCGCCGGCCTTGATTTGTGCAGCCAGAGTCGACGATGAGGCGAAGGAAAATTGGACTTTAACATCCTGATGAGTGAGCTCAAATTTCTTTCCTAAATCAGTGAATGTTTGATTCAAACTTGATGCCGCGAATACAGTCAATTGCGTCTGACTTGCTTCCGCACGCGAAAATCCAAGACATGAAGTTATAAGCAAAATGATCAACAAACGCCACTTCATAACCTCACCCTAACAGAGGTAAATAAACCTTTGCTTTTCCGTTGCGCGCAAAAGCAAGGAGCGACATATTGAATTGCGAGGCTAGATCAATAGCGAGGGAAGTAGGAGCCGATACACCAACAACGGCCGATACACCGGCCACGATTGCTTTTTGAACAATTTCATATCCAACCCGACTCGAAACAACAAGGACCCATCCACTCAAGGGAAGGTCTCGACCCATCACCATGGAACCAATAACTTTATCTACGGCATTGTGCCTTCCAACGTCTTCGCGAATAATCCGAGGCTTGCCCGCAGGATCTACCAAGAGTGCAGCATGCAGGCCACCAGTTTTTTCAAAGATATTCTGGCCGCTATCAAGAAATTCAGTCATCCCGGCCAAGTCTTTGGTAGAAAAACCAACTTGCGTGACATTGTTAATTCCTCGTTTGTGTAAGTCATCTATATTTGTTGAGCCGCAAACTCCACACGCAGAAGTCATGGTAAAGCGACGTTCCAAGGAACGAGATGGCAACGAAGAACTTTCGGATACCTCAGCGATGACGACGTTGGCTCTTTGACGCGGTGTCAGTGCTCGGTCAGCGCATACTTTGATTTCTAAAAGATCATCTTGCTGGACCAAAAAACCTTCTCCCCAGATGAATCCTGCAGCAAGTTCCAGATCTGATCCGGGTGTTCGCATAGTAATTCCCAATTGTTCTTCGACACTTCCACGCTTCAGGCGAATTTCAAGAGGCTCTTCAACGACCACGCTATCGGTCGAAAAATCCACCGAGTCTGTTTTCTGAGTCCTAACACGTGCTATCGACGATGGAACCTGCTCAGGCAATGGCATGGCGATAGAACTCGAGTGGCTCTGGCGGAAGTGGCTCATTACCTAAAATCAGATCGGCGGCCTTCTCAGCGACCATCATCACGGGTGCATAAATATTTCCGTTCGTCACGTAAGGAAAGACGGAGGCGTCCACTACTCGGAGACCTTCAACTCCATGGACCTTCATTGTCAATGGATCTACTACGGACATGTCATCAGTTCCCATTTTCGCCGTACACGATGGGTGCAGAGCAGTCTCCCCATCACGTCGAACCCAATCAAGAATTTCCTCATCTGTGGAAACCTGAGGGCCAGGCGAAACTTCGCCACCATTGAAGGGATTCATTGCCCTCTGCGTCAATATCGAGCGTGCGATATGTATTGCTTCGATCCACTCCTGACGATCCTGATCGGTAGAAAGGTAATTGAAAAGCATAGAAGGCTTATCAAGAGGGTTTGTACTTTTTATCGTGATCGATCCTCGCGAATTCGAATACATCGGACCCACATGCACCTGATAGCCATGTCCGCCCGACGGTGCTGTTCCATCATAACGAATGGCAAGAGGAAGAAAATGAAACATAAGATTTGGGTAGGCAACCGATTGATTGCTTCTCGTAAACCCGCCGGCCTCAAAGTGATTTGTGGCCCCTGGACCCTTTCGCAAGAAAAGCCATTCCGCGCCAATAAAGGGCCGTCTCCAGAACTTCAACATAGGTTGCATGGACACGGGTTGGGTGCACGAATATTGAACATACACCTCTAAATGATCTTGAAGATTGGATCCAACCCCCGGCAGATTCTTGACGACCTCAATTCCAAGTTTCTCTAAGTTGGCCGCATTTCCAATCCCCGATAATTGCAAGATCTGAGGGGTATTGATGGCTCCCCCGCACAACACTATTTCTTTACCGTGAATGATTTGACTCTTCCCTTTTATGAGAACTTCCACTCCGACAGCACGCGTTCCCTCAAAGATGACCTTAGAGACCATTGCCTTGGTTTTGATGTCCAGATTCTTTCTTCTCCGTACCGGATAGAGGTACGCGCGCGCAGCGCTCAAACGTCTTCCTCTTCGTATGTTGCGATCAAAGGCTGCAAAACCTTCTTGCTTAAATCCATTGACATCATCTGTTCGTGCATATCCCGCTTGTACCGTGGAATCGAAAAAAGCCTCAAATAAAGGGCTCTTGATGGGGCCTCGCTCTAATTCGAGTGGACCAGAATTGCCTCGAAAGGAATTTGTTGGATCGGCTAAGCAATTTTCCATCTTTTTGAAATATGGAAGGCAGTGAGCGTAATCCCAACTTTCCATACCTGCGTCGCCAGCCCAACGCTCGAAATCCAATGGATTTCCCCGTTGCCAAATCATTCCGTTAATACTGCTCGATCCGCCCAAGACCTTTCCACGCGCATGATAAATGCGACGATTGTTCATGAAAGGTTCTGGCTCTGACTCATATTTCCAGTCGTATCGCTTGTTCCCGATAGGGAAAGAAAGCGCTGCAGGCATATGAATAAACACATCCCATTTTGAATCACGCCGGCCAGCTTCAAGGATGAGGACTGACTTCTCGGGCGATGCACTTAATCGATTTCCGAGAGCACTTCCTGCAGACCCACCTCCCACAATGATGTAGTCGTACTGCTGATCCATCACGTTCAACTCTCTATCAGGCGGTGGAAGTACTTGCTTTGGTCCCTCTCCATTGATGTCCAAAGCAAGTACGTCGCAACCACATATTCGTCAGTTCAGGAGAGAACTAACCGCGCTTTACTTACTGATCCACCCTTTTACTTGAGCAGCATGTGCATCAACCCAAATCTTGGCCGCTGCGTCATCACTTAATTTGTCAACTGCAATGGATTTTGCAACTGAGTTTTGATCGTCATTGGTCCAGGAAAAGTTCTTAATCACCTTTACTGCGGGTGAGCTCGAATTCATGAACTTCGTGCGAGCGATTTTATTGAGTACATATGGTGGGTAATCACACGCAACTTTCTTTGGATCGGCATCGCAACCAGCCTTGTAAGGAGGTAGTGCAACCTGTTTCAAAGGTACCTGAGCCAAGAACCACTGCGGTTCATAAAAATATCCGATCATCGGCTTCTTCTGGGCCTGCGCTGTACGGAAGGAAGTAATAAGAGCTGCTTCGCTTCCAGTATAAATTACTTTAAAATTAAGCTTCAGATTCTTAATGAGTGCCTCATCGTTGGTGACATATGAGGGATCTCCGTCAAGAAAAGCTCCGAGCGAACCCGATTCAGAATTCTTGAAAAGCAAAGCGTATTTATTTAGATTCTTATAATTCAAGATGTCAGGATACTTTTTGGCCATCCAAGGAACTACATACCAACCGATAATGCCCTTGTTGCCGGTTGGGCCAAGGTCAATTGCGACTTTTTGCGTGGTGATATATTTCTTTGCTAAGTCTTCGTGGCCCCAATTTTCAAGAATTGCATCTACCTGGCCCGACTGAAATCCTTGCCAAGATATTTCTTCGCTGATGTTCTTAACCACGACTTTGCAGCCAAGGTTTTGCTTGAGAACGTAGGCAACGACCGCGAGGTTGGCTTCATAACCCACCCAGGCATTGTCAGCCAGATTCACTGTTCCGCACTTTGCAGCAGCTCGTGTATAGCCAGCCTGCGCACTTCCGCCAGTTGATAGCGCAAACGCTACCGCGCCAACGAGCAATGCGTATGTTGTCCTCTTCCGAGCACGATGTCCTTGAAACATTGCGCTTCCTCCTGATCCAACGACCGAAGTCGTTCTTAACCGCAATTCGAATGAATAGCGGAACCTATTATTAGTGTCCTGCGTTAGCGAACTCTTTCGAATTTTTATGCGCAATTGCCTGGGTAATCCGATCCAACATTATGCCCAGAAGTACTATTGCAAGGCCAGCAGCCAGGCCCTTGCCCTTGAGATTTTCTTGTGAAAAGCCAGCGACCACTAGATAACCGAGTCCACCCGCGCCTACGAGACCCCCAACAACGATCATTGCTAAAACATAGATAATGCCTTGATTGGTGGCAAGAGCAAGTGCTCGTCTAGCACTCGGAATTTGAACTTTGATGATCATTTGCCACGGCGAAGAGCCGGCCGCGGTTGCGGCTTCAATAATTGTGGCGGGAACACCGCGAATTCCATCGGCCATCAATTTAATCGACGCCGGTGCAGCATAAACAACGGCTGCCATAATTGCGGTAAATCTTGTTGCTCCAAAAAGTCCCAAAAACGGAACAAGGTATACGAAGGCGGGTAAAACTTGGCCAGCATCGAGAATAGGACGAATCCATTTATCAGCGCGCTTGTTTCGACCAATCCACGTACCAACCACAATGCCAAGTGCAACAGTAATAAAAGCAGCGACAAGGGTTGACGCCAACGTCACCATCGTGTCTGACCACAACCCTGTACCTACAATTGCTAATACGCAAAATGCGGAAATGCCCGCAAGTTTTTTACCGCCGAAGATTGCTCCTAAAGCGACCAAGGCAAAACCCGTGATAAACCAGGGACTTTGAGTCAAAAGTGTCTGCATTGGATTTATTAACCCATAAGAAAATACATTCGTGATGTCATTTGTAATGTTAACAAAATGCATTTGAAACCAATTCACATAATTGTTGACCCAATTAGAAATCGTTCGTCCGAACAAACCTGCGCCTGGGAATGCACCAGCCCATGAAATTATTCGCGAGAGATAGATCGTGAACAACGCGATAATCCCCAAGCCAACCCAGGTGGTCCGACGGGTGCGCTGGCCAGAAAGAATTACATTGCCAGAATCAACTCTCGAGGCGACCGCAGTCGTTGATCGATCAAGTACTACTGCCAGAATCACAATTCCAAGACCTGCCTGAAAAGATCTTCCAACATCCAAAGATTCAAGCGCCCTCACCACGACTTGCCCTAAACCCGGAGCATCTATCAGCGCCGCGATGGTCACCATCGAAAGTGCCGCCATGATTGTTTGATTAATCCCGACCACAATAGTTCGTTTTGCCTGAGGCAACTGCACTTTTCTAAGTGCCTGCCACCGCGTCGACCCCATAGAAACAGCTGCTTCCACGCTCGACCACGGAACTTCCTTTATCGCAACGGCCGTAATTCTCAGAGCAGGTGGTACTGCGTATATCAACGTCACGATTGTGGCTGATGCTGGACCTATGAGAAAAAAGAGCGTTACCGGAGTCAAATACACAAATGTCGGCATGACTTGCGCAAAATCCAGGGCGGGCGTAAGAAAATTCTCAAACTTAGGAAAGAGCCCAGCTAAGACACCCAATGGAATTCCGATAATGAGCGATAGACATACGGCGGCGAGAGTGAGGGCCAATGTATCCATTGACTCTTGCCAAAAACCCAATAAACCTAAGACCACGAACCCACTCATAGCGAAAATTGACATCCTAATATTTGCGATTGCATATACGACACAGCCAATAGTCGCCACAACACCAAGCCAGCCGATTTGAGGAATCAGACGAGTATCGCCAGTCTGGCTGATGCCAAGCTGTAAAGATCGCACCAACCAGTCGATTGAATTTCTCACTACATTTATAAATGTCGTAAAGAAAGGGTTCGAATCACGATTGTTATCAATCCATGCGCTAAAGCTATTTAACGACTCCTGAAATGAAGTCAAAGAAGATCGATCAAGAGGCAATGTCGCTTTACCGCGAAGGCCGATTGCAAAGATTAAAAATGTCGCACTTAAATAGGTAGAGCGCCTGCCCGTCAAAGATAGTTTTCGTCTTGGCTCGCTAGCAACTTCCTTAACTTCTCTTCCCAAAACGCTGTTGGACATTAATTACGTACCCCCGCAATAACCGAAAGTATGTCTTCTGCGCCGACGACGCCCAACAGAGTCTGGCCTTCCATAATCCGCACGACCGTACGAGCTTCTAAAACCTGACGCGCCGCATCTCGAACCGAAATTGAAGGCGAAAGTATGGGACCTAATAGATCTTCCTCTGGCGTGGGTGGTCGAGCGATCCAACGAAGAGTTAATACATGCGACTTCGGAAAATCGCGTACAAAATTTGCAACATACTCATCAGCAGGTTCGGCAACCAATTGTTCCGGGGTCCCAATTTGAACAACGGCGCCATCTCTCATGATCGCAATGCGATCCCCCAACTTCACCGCCTCCGCAAGATCGTGGGTTATGAATACCATCGTCTTTCCAAGTTCATGATGTAGTCGAATAACCTCAGCTTGCATATCTCTGCGAATGAGCGGATCTAGCGCACTAAATGGCTCATCCAAAAAGAGCACCTGAGGGTCGACCGCGAGCGCCCGCGCCAATCCAACCCGCTGTTGCATTCCACCAGAAAGTTGCTCGGGGTATGCGTGGGCATATCCCTGAAGCCCCACGAGATCAATCACTTCACTTGCACGAGCGTGACGCGCATCTTTCCCTACTCCGTTTATTTCTAAACTATAAGCAATGTTGTCTATCACTTGACGGTGTGGCAATAGGCCGAAATGTTGAAAGACCATCGAAAAACGTGTTCTGCGAAGTTCACGAAGCCTCCTGGCGTCTGCCTTCACAATGTCTTCACCTTGAAGTCTTAGTTCGCCACGAGTCGGTTCAATCAAACGGGTCATGCATCGGACAAGAGTTGATTTTCCAGATCCCGAAAGCCCCATCACCACGAAAACTTCCCCAGGTGCTACATCGAAGGAAACATCCCGGACGGCAATGGTGTTGCCAGTCTTTGCTCGCAGCTGGGTTCGAGAAAGTTGTGCATCAGAGGATCCAATTACTCCTTCAGGGTTCGAACCAAAGACCTTCCATAAGTTGCGCACGGAGATCATAGGCTCGAGGGTGCTCATTGGACATCTCCCCCTGATGAATCATGAAACCAACCTGATTTACTAGGTGAATTGTTGGTCCAAATATGCTTTATTTCAAGGTATTCGGATAAACCGTGGGATCCAAGTTCCCGACCATTACCCGATTGTTTATAGCCGCCCCATTCGGCCGCAGGACGATATGGACCATAGTCATTCACCCAGATCGTTCCGTGTCGAAGGCCGGCTGCAACGCGTGCAGCTTTTTCGAGGTCGCGACTCCATACACCTCCTGAGAGACCAAAAATTGTGTCGTTTCCTAGAGCGATCGCTTCTCTTTCTGAATCAAAAACTTCCACCGTCATAATCGGTCCAAATGATTCTTCTTGTACGCAATACATATCCGTCGTGCATCCATCGAACACGGTGGGCAAGAAATACCAACCATTGACGAGGTCTTCTCGATTCGCACGCACCCCGCCAACCAGCAGTCGAGCACCTTCTGCTACACCTTTTGCCACGTAATTTTCGACGCTCTTGAAATGGCTTTGACTAATCAATGGACCAGTTTCGGCGCTCAAATCTTCGGGTCCGCCTAATCGAATTTCCTTTGCTCTTCTCACTATCTCTGAAACTACCTGATCGTGAACTGAACGCTCAACAATCAACCGTGTACCCGCAGAACAAACTTGGCCCGAGTGCAGGAAGGCACCGGTAACTGCGTTATCAATTGCGGCCTCAAGATCAGCATCAGCAAAAATAATATGTGGATTTTTTCCGCCGAGCTCGAGAGCTAATCTCTTTATCGTGGGCGCAGCACCGACCATAATCGTTTTACCCGTACTCAATCCCCCAGTAAATGAAACCATGTCAATGCGCGGATCTGTGGTGAGCGCGTACCCGACAACAGATCCCGGTCCAAGAATTAGATTAGCCACACCAAGTGGAGTTCCGGCCTCCTCAACGAGCTGCATCAAGTGAATCGCACTTTCTGGAGTCAACTCACTCGGCTTAAGAATGAATGAACAGCCAGCAACCAAGGCGGGCGCAACTTTCCAAGCAATTTGCAATAGTGGGTAATTCCAAGGACCAATAAGCGAGCAAACGCCAATAGGTTCACTAACGATTCGACTCGTTACATGTGCTAAACCAACATCGACTATATGATCGTCATGTTTTTCACCAAGGGCGGCAAAATGTCGAAAGGTAGCAACCACATCGGCGACATCGTATTCTGCCTCTATTAAACGTTTCCCTGTATCGTCACTTTCTTTTTTGGCGATGAGTTTGGCATCACGTTCAAGTAAATCTGCAATTCTTCCGACTAATTCACTTCTTTCTCTCCAACTCCAGCAAGCAAAAACTCCCGAATCAAATGATTTTCTCGCCGCATCTATCGCGTCTTCGACATCGGCCGCGCTAGCTTCGTCAACGGTTGTGACGAGAGAGCCATCATGAGGACTTCTCACTTCGTGGATTCGGCCAGCAGACGATGCTCTCCACTTCCCGTCGATAAACAAAGTCGCAGCCATCAAACTTCCCACGCTCATTGCGCGCTAACCATCGAGTTGACTCTTCCGCATGGAGACAAATTCAGTCAATTCACCTAAAATTTGTGGGTCCATCTCGGGCAGGACGTAATCTTCCAATTTCTTCTTCCAAATCTCCTCAGCACGTGCTCTCGTATCTCGTGCACCAAGCCGCGTCCAGCGCTCATAATTATCGCTATTTGTGAGGAAGGGGCGATAGAAGCAATCGCGGAATCGATCCATCGTGTGAGCGGCACCTAGGAAATGCCCACCGTGTCCAACCTCAAGGTGAGCATCGAAGGCCAATGAAGACTCGGTAAATTCTAGGGGCGTAAATTCCACCATCAACGATTGCAAAATCTCAACGTCCAGAATGAATTTGTCATATGAGGAGACGAGTCCGCCTTCTAACCAACCAGCTGTGTGCATCACCCAGTTTGTACCTGCTAAAAATGTGGGCATCATCGTCATCATCGTTTGATATGCAGATTGAGCATCTACGGTCTGCGATGAATTGAGACCTCCGCCTCCTCTAAAAGGCAACTTGAAATGACGAGCGATTTGACCCGTGCAGAGAAGTCCAATTCCTGATTCAGGTGTTCCAAATTGAGGGGATCCAGATTGCATATCGATATTTGAAAGAAATGAACCGAATACGACCGGCACACCGGGTCGCAAGAGTTGTACCAACGCGATACCCGAAAGAGCCTCGGCAATTTGTTGAGCGAGCGTCGAAGGAATTGTCACTGGACTCATTGCGCCCATCAGCAAAAACGGAGTGACAACCACCGGTTGTCCAGCCATCGCATATTCACGTAGCGAATCCAACATGCGATCATCCCAGCGAAGGGGAGAATTGCAATTGATGAGAGATATCAAAGCGGGAGTTTCCTCTATCGCTGATCGACCTCCGTGAAGAATTTCAGCCATTCGAATGACGTCTTTTGCATTCTCAGCGGTGACAACATTTCCCATGAAGAACTTGTCAGTCAACGTGGCCGCTGCAAATGCCATGTCGAGGTGACGAGAATCTAGTGAGAGATCATTTGGCTCGCAGACCACTCCACCGACGCTGTCGAGGGCGTCAAATGATTGTGCAAGTTTGCAAAAATTCTCATAGTCTTGAAAAGTTGCATCGCGTCGCACACTTCCTTCGCGGACGAAAGGCGGTCCATATACCCCGCCGAATACCATTGAGTCGCCACCAATATGGACATTGTGCTGTGGATTGCGTGCACGCAGATCAAATTCCTGCGGCGCTTTCGCAATCTGTTTAACAATCCAATCCGGGTCAAACTTGACGTTGTCGCCCTCTACGGTTTGACCAGCTTCGCGCAGAACTTCTAGCGCCCATGGGCTCATGAACTCGATTCCAATTTCAGAAACAATACGACGCCAGCCCGCGTCGAGCACCGACATGGATTCCTCGCTCATAATCTCGTAACGAGGCATTCGATTCTTAAACACATGGACCTCCGATGTATTGACCTGAGACGGTTCCGAGAATACGCTAAGAACGTGGAACAAGTGTTCCATATTATGGAACACTTGCGAATTGAGCGGAGGTCCTGTCTTGGCGAAGGAATCGGTCCCTAGTGGTGTTCAAGCTATTGATCGAGCTAGCTCACTTCTCATTCACATTTTAGAAGCGGATCATCCGCCACTATTGAGCCAGTTATCGAGCGCTCACGAATTACCCAAGAGCACAACATCCAGACTTCTCGCAGCGCTTGAACGACAGGGGTTGATCAAGCGAGATAAGACAGGTGCCTACTTTTCAGGTCCGGTGATCAATCGATTTGCGAGGCAGAGAAATCAAGAACTAGATCTTGTCACACGGATGAGACCGATACTCGAATCCCTAGCGAAGAAAACAGGCGAGACAGCCAATCTCGCTATTGCAGGAAATGGTTTTGTCGAACTCATCGACCAAGTAGATGGTCGCTATTTATTGGGCGCTACCAATTGGATTGGTGCAAACGTTCCCTACCACTGTTCGGCATTAGGCAAGGTGCTCCTTGCCTATGGCGCGGTAAAAATTCCGGCTGGTAAATTGGAAAAACGCGCACCAAAAAGTATTACCTCTCGCGCGCGACTACTTGAAGAACTAGAAGTAGTACGTCGTCAAGGTTATGCCACGATCGATGATGAATTAGAAGAAGGTTTGGTGGCGATTGCGGCTCCAATAAGGGAGACGGATGGAATGATCCTAGGTTCCATTTCAATTTCAGCGCCTTCTCCACGTCTTACCGCAAAACAATTTAGAGAGATAGGCAATTTGATTATCTCGGAAATTGATCGAGCACATACCGATGATGAGAAAAAGGTGGGCGCAGCATGACGCATGATGAAATTATCAAAGGACTCTATGACGAAACTCTTCTCGGCAATGCGCCTAGAGTTCTAGCACTTACTCAAGAGGCGCTTGCTTCTGGCATGGGTCCAGACACAATACTTTTTGAGGCTCTTATTCCTTCACTGGAAGAAGTTGGGTCTCGTTTTGAACGAGGCGACTACTTCGTTCCAGAAATGTTAATCGCCGGAAAAGCAATGGCAGGTGCTCTCAATGTTCTACGACCACTCCTTGCTGATACTGGGGCAGAAACCGTGGGAACGTTTGTGATGGGCACCGTTAAGGGTGACGTTCACGATATTGGGAAGAATCTAGTCAATATTATGCTCGAAGGCGCTGGATTTAATGTCATTGATTTGGGGGTGCAGGTTGCTCCCGAGAAATTTGTAGCCGCAATTGCAGAACATAAGCCAGACATTCTTGGAATGTCCGCATTTCTTACAACCACAATGCCAATGTTTAAAGTGAATATCCATGAAATAACGAAAGCGGGACTGAGAGAAGGACTCATCATTATGGTGGGCGGTGCTCCTGTAACACAGGAATATGCCGATGCGGTCGGTGCTGATGGTTACGCGGCGGATGCATCAACAGCTGTGCGGTTGGCTAAAGAATTAATTAAGAAACAGCGCGCTTCGGTCTAACACATAGATGCCAAAACTCCTTCCAATAATTGAACACGCGATCAAACAACCCATTTGGGATTGCAGAATGTGCGGGCAATGCGTATTGCATTCAACAGGAATGACTTGCCCAATGACATGTCCAAAAACTCTTCGAAACGGTCCATGCGGCGGGGTACGAGAAGACGGCAATTGCGAAGTCAATCCTGAGATGCAGTGCGTCTGGGCTAAGGCTTACGAGCGAAAAGAATCGCTTCCACTTCCCCAGGCATGGCGGGATCACTACAACGAACTGCGCCCTCCAGTGGATATGCGACTTAAAGGAACTTCTTCGTGGATCAATCTGGTCACTCGCCGAGATCGACAAGTGCCAGCAGGTTGGAACATCGCAGATCAGTGTGTTGGTGAGTAAAAGTGTCTCGTCTTCAAGAATTACTAGAGGGAGATTCGAGGCATGTATACACCTCAGAATTTGCGACGATCGATGGCGCAGGAATGGAGAAGGTGATCGCAACTGCGCAACGACTTTCGCCTTGGTTTGACGCAGTTAATGCAACAGATAACCCAGCCGCTCACGCTCATGCTTCTAATATGGCCGTGGCTATAGCGATTAAAGAGCAAGGCTTAGAACCCATTATGCAGATTGTCTGTCGTGATAAAAACCGACTGGCGATTCAAGCAGACATGATGGGAGCGGCGCTGCATGGAATTGAAAATCTTTCTCTTCTGACCGGCGATGATGTGACTGCAGGAGATGAACCTGAATCTCGTCGAGTCTTTGATCTTGACGCTCCTCAAGCAATAAGCGTGGCTTCATCGCTTTCACATGGCACCTACCTTTCCGGTCGTAAAATCTCGCCCGCACCCCAGTTTTACATTGGAGCAGTAGAAAATGCTGGAGCTCCACCTTTTGATTATCGAGTCGAGAGAACTCTCAAAAAGTTTCGTGCAGGAGCCAAATTTCTTCAATTGCAGATTTGCTTTCATCAAGACCGCTTAGAAAAGTTTTGCTCTGGCGTTGCAACACTAGTTCCCAAAATGCATCTACTCCCGACCGTGGTACTTCTCAACGGATCACGAGGCATGAAATTTATGAATGAGAAAGTTCCGGGAATCGATATACCCCAAGAACTAATTGACCGAGTTGAGGGAAGTTCTGATCAGGGCGAGGCCGCATACCGATTAACTCTGGAACAATCTTTACATGCACTTGCTCAACCCAATGTTCGAGGACTTCACATCGCTGACTTTCGCCACGACGACACCTTAGAAAGACTTATGCGAGATCTTGGAAGAACACCGCGTCAGAAGTTGCAACCATGAACCCACTTAGGAGCCCTCAATGCATACCGTTCTGAAGTCCGCCACCAAAACAGTCACGATTGGGCATGATCAACCATTTTGCATTATCGGTGAGCGAATCAACCCAACAGGACGTAAGAAATTTCAAGCGCAACTGCGAGCAAACGATCTATCTCAATTAGCGATTGACATTGAGCAACAAGTCAATGGCGGGGCAGATGTGCTGGACGTGAACATGGGGGTCCCCCTCACGGACGAGCCAGCACTTCTCGGCAGAGCCATAAAAGAAATCCAATCCCTAACGGATCTTCCGATCTGCATTGATTCATCAATCATTGAAGCGCTTCAAGTGGGTCTAGAGACATATCAGGGTAAAGCCTTAGTAAATAGCGTCACTGGCGAAGAAGAGCGGATGGAACTCATCCTTCCTCTGATCAAGCAACATGGAGCAGTCATCATCGCATTGCCCAATGATGCAACGGGAATTCCTGCGACAGCGGCAGAACGAATGGTGATCACGGAAAAGATCGTGAGAACAGTTGAGAAATATGGAATTCCGCTCGAGGATCTTGTCATCGACCCTCTAGCGATGACGGTAGGGGCCGATCCTGAGGCGGTAAAAATTACACTCGAAACCATTTATTTGATTCGCGAAAAATGGGGGCTAAATATGACTCTCGGTGCTTCGAATGTTTCATTCGGACTGCCATATCGACATGCAGTTAACGCGGCCTTCCTACCTGCGGCTATGTCACATGGACTAACGAGCGCGGTGATGGATGCCAGAACTGCGAACATTGTCGAAGCAGTACGTGCGACCGATTTATTGCTCGGCCTGGATCCTTGGGGTGGGAATTGGATCAGTCGCTTCCGTGCTCTAGAAGCAGCCAAAGCTGCTGCAGAGTCAGGGGCTTAGCATCGCGCGCGAAAAGGCTTTCGATCCGATTGTTCCCGATCATGATGGCACAGGTCGAGTAAAGCTTTCCATTACTTCCCTGGAATTGGATGGTTCAAGCAGTATCGAAAAGATCATCACGGTTCCGACCGGCGTGAGCGCATTTGATGCAGCTTCTTGGAACGGCATCGCAATAGATTCCACCTGCGGAGGATATGGAACATGTAAGAAATGCAAGATTCAAATAACGACTGGAGATGTTCCTCCAGCAAAACTAGATTTGAGAGCATTCACGCAAAGTGACATTGTTGACGGCTGGCGACTGGCATGTTTGGTGCGAACCACTTCAGATATTTCCATGCGTGTGCCGGCTCTTACCACTCGGCCAAAAGCCGCCACCGTGGGGGTTGGAAGACAGGTCATCCTTCGTCCGGCTGTACAAAAACGATACATCGAACTCGAGGAACCAACCTTGCACGATCAAC
Source organism: Actinomycetes bacterium (assembly GCA_025363635.1). GTDB lineage: Bacteria > Actinomycetota > Actinomycetes > Nanopelagicales > Nanopelagicaceae > QYPT01. The sequence goes on along the minus strand of JANYDL010000040.1, from coordinate 56,433 downwards.
GGACCGACATAGTACGAGTGCTCGATGCCGTAGAAGATATACAGGCTTTTTTTTCGCTACCTGCTATTCGCGATTTACCTACCATGTTGCGAGCATCTCATTTCAAAGTCACCGCTGTTTTCATTGATCAAGAATTCATCGGCATTGAAGCTGGTGACACAACATCTTCACGTTATGGAATTGCTTACGATTTAGGAACCACTACGGTCGTGGCGACTCTCTTGGATTTAAATGCAGGTACACCTCTTGCAGTCAAATCTATGCTTAACAAACAACAACCTTTTGGCGCTGATGTAATCACGAGAATAAGTGCAACGATGCTAGACCCTAGCGCCTTAGGTCGATTGCGCGTGCTTGCTCAAGACACCTTGGCCCAATTGACGCGAGAAGTCTGCGAAGAAGCCAACATCAATCCACTTCACGTGTATGAAGTCGCTCTTGCAGGCAACGCAACAATGGTCCAACTACTCTTGGGTGTAGATCCGGAGCCACTCGGTGTCGCTCCCTTCATAATGGCGAGCGCAGAATTTCCCGATGTTTCGGCCACTGAACTTGGATTAGATCTCCATCCTCAAGCAAAGGCAATCATTCTTCCCTCCCTTGGCGCCTATGTGGGGGGCGATATCATCGCGGGAGCCCTGGCATCTGGCATGGACCGCGACAAGCGACTACGTCTATTTATTGATGTTGGCACAAATTGTGAAATTATTCTCGGTGATGGCACGAAGATCTTGGCTACCGCAGCCCCCGCTGGTCCTGCATTTGAGGCTGCATCTATAAAGTGCGGAGTACGTGCAGCATCGGGCGCGATTGAAACAGTGAAAATTGTCGATGGTGTACTAGTGATAGGCACGATCGAAGATTCACCGGCAATTGGTATTTGCGGATCAGGATTGGTCGATGCTTGTGCAGTCCTTGTGCAGATTGGACTACTCGACCATAGCGGACGTTTCGTCACAGATGATGTTGCACAATCCGTCGCTCCCTCACTCGCTTCCCGACTGTGCCACAGAGAAGGTGAACGAATCTTCGTACTAGACTGGGGCTCTGAAGAAGGTAATCTCGATGATTCCATCTTCTTAACGCAAAGAGATGTACGTGAATTGCAATTTGCCAAGGCTGCAATCGCCACGGGTTGGGCACTTTTACTAGAAGAATTCAATCTGGAAGAAAGAGATATCCAGCAAGTCCTCTTAGCCGGCTCATTTGGTTCTTATCTCTCGCCATCTTCTGCAATCAAGATTGGGCTAGTGCCGAAGATTTCGGTGATGAGAATTGTCTCAGCCGGCAATGTTGCGGGAGAGGGAGCGAAAATGGTTCTGCTCTCAGCACAAGAACGTCACGGTGCCACTGCACTTCTCGATGAGATTGCCTACGTCGAGCTCTCTGACAGAGCAGATTTCAATGACAAGTTTGTGGAACGCCTTGCCTTCCCCCGGTAGTTCAATCCGCATCGCGGGCAGGGCCATTATTTCCTGTGGGGCTCTCTCCTTTCATATTGAGAAAATTGTCGCAAATCGTGGTATGGCGGTACAGGTCTTCTCCTTGCCATCTTTGCTTCACAACAGCCCCAAAGAAATTTCCATCGAGGTCGAAAAGGTCCTTGCAGAAATTCAAGGAAAATTCGAAAAGATTGGAGTGGCTTACTCCGACTGTGGAACTTACGGGGCCTTGGATGAAGTGTTGGTCCGATATGGGGTTTTTCGCTTGGGCGGCAACCATTGCTATGACGTTTTTGCCGGCAAGAACGAAATTGCGGACATCATGAAGAAAGATGCTGGGACTTACCTACTCACCGATTTTCTCGCACGAACTTTTTATCAAAACGTGATTGTCCAGCTAGGTCTTGATCGCTATCCAGAACTTCGCGACGATTATTTTAAGAACTATTCTCAGGTGCTTTGGCTGTCTCAAAACCCATCTCTAGAATTAGAGGAACTTGCTCAAAATGCTGCTGCCCTTATCGGCCTCCCTCTCACTTCCATTCTCGTTGGCGAAGAGAATCTTGAAAGAGAAATACTTACTTTGCTGGACTAGATTCCAATTCCAGCGCTTTGAGAACCAAGGCCGACAGCCTGGACTTATCTACCTCATTGTGTAGGCGCTCTCGCATTTCTGGAGACCAGAACTGCACAAAATGATGAGCAATCGCTAACTCGGGAGCAGCGTGCGTGGGCACATTTGCGGCTATTTGATTTGCCATACGAATAATTGATTCGAGTTGAACATCACCATGGGCACCTTGCAGATGAAGAGTCGTCGGCCCTTGCAGACTTGGAGCAATCTCAACGGCAGTCACCTTGTATTCGGGACAATTCGTTGCCCAATCTGAATAATCGGTTGTGATGATGTTGGCCCCACTTTCAGGAAAATGAAAAGTTGTATAGACCACTCCAGCAGGTACTTCATCGGTAATGCGTGCTTTAAGAACGGTCTCTCCTACTCGACTAGAAAGACGCACCCAAGAACCATCGGTAATCCCGCGCATTTCCGCATCTGATTCGTGGATATCAAGAATATCTTCTGCATGCCAAATCACATTTGCAGTTCGTCTTGTTTGAGCACCCACGTTGTACTGACTCAAGATGCGTCCCGTTGTCAGCAATAAAGGAAATTTTCTTGTCGCCTTTTCATCCGTAGGCACAAAGGGGGTCTCCATGAACCGACCTTCACCTCTCACAAAGTGATCGACGTGCATGATGGGTGTTCCCTCTGGTTCTGCATCGTTGCAGGGCCACTGCAAACTGCCGGCTTCATCTAGCTTTGCGAAAGAAACACCCGCAAAGGTCGGTGTCGTCGCAGCAATTTCATCCATGATGGAAGCACCTGATTCGAAATTCATTTCATAACCCATTGCCCGCGCAAGATCACACGTAACTTCCCATTCTGACTTTCCAGTGCGAGAAGGCATAACCGGGCGAACACGATTAATCCTTCGTTCGGCGTTCGTGAAAGTTCCGTCTTTTTCCAAGAACGAAGTGCCGGGGAGAAAAACATGGGCAAATTTTGAAGTCTCGTTGAGGAATAAATCCTGCACAATCACCATTTCCATGGCGCCAAGAGCTGCGTGCACGTGCGAAATATTAGGATCAGATTGGGCAATGTCTTCTCCTTGTATATAAATCCCTTTGAAATCTCCATTCATGGCTGCATCAAACATGTTAGGAATTCGAAGTCCCGGTTCAGCACTAATGGTTCTGCCCCAAATCTTTTCAAAAATCTCACGCGTCAGAGGATTTGAGATATGTCGATACCCAGGTAGTTCGTGAGGAAAAGAACCCATATCGCAAGATCCTTGGACGTTATTTTGGCCTCGGAGTGGATTTACTCCGACACCTGGACGCCCTATATTTCCCGTGGCCATCGCTAAATTTGCAATGCCCATCACCATTGTTGAGCCCTGGCTATGTTCTGTTACGCCTAGGCCATAATAAATGGCAGCGTTATTTGCACTGGCGTAAAGACGCGCAGCTTCACGTACTTTCTCCGCGGGAACACGCGTTACCGATTCGAGCGCCTCTGGACTGTTGCTTGGCAAGCGAATGAACTCTTCCCAAGCAGAAAATGACTTCATGTCACAACGAGCGTTGACAAATTCACGGTCGATATAGCCCTCTTCGGCTATGACATGCGCAAGTGCGTTGATAATTGCGACATTCGTCCCAGGCAATAGTTGGAGATGGAAGGTTGATTCAATATGTGGAGTTTTAACGAGTTCTATGGCACGGGGATCTACGACGATGAGTTGAGCGCCTTTACGAAGGACTTGTTTCATTCGAGAAGCAAAGACAGGATGAGCGGCGGTCGGATTGGCACCAATTAAGAGAATGACGTCCGAGTGTTCAATAGATTCAAAGTCTTGCGTCCCTGCCGACGTTCCAAAAGTTTGGTTCAAACCATACCCGGTTGGTGAATGACAAACGCGAGCGCACGTATCAACGTTGTTATTGCCAAATGCTGCGCGAATCATTTTTTGTACGACATATACCTCTTCATTGGTGCAACGGGAGGAAGTTATACCGCCGATGCTCTTTATGCCATGTTTTTTCTGAATCCCTTTTAGCGATCTCGCTGCGTAAGCAATTGCCTCCTCCCAGGAGGTCTGCCTCCAAGGATCTGTGATTTTCTCTCTTACCATCGGCATTGTGATTCGATCGTCATGGGTCGCATATCCCCATGCGAATCTGCCTTTCACGCAGGAATGTCCTGCGTTTGCTCCCCCATCTTTGAACGGAACCATTCGAACCAATTCATTTCCGCGCATTTCAGCCTTGAAGGTACAGCCGACGCCACAGTAGGCACAGGTTGTGAGAACGGTTCTCGTCGGTGCACCAATCGTTAGAAGCGTTTTTTCAGTAAGAGCCCCTGTTGGGCAAGCCTGAACGCAGGCACCACAAGAGACACATTCGCTTTCAATAAATGAGGTACCCGAAGCGGAGACTCTCGCTTCAAAGCCACGATTTTCAATCGTTAGCGCAAATGTTCCCTGGACCTCATCACAGGCGCGTACACATCGATTACAGACGATGCACTCTGTCGAATCAAATGTAAAATACGGATTAGATTCATCTTTAGCGATCGCCAGATGTGTCTGACCTGCATAACGAACGCTTTTGAGCCCGACACGAGTTGCCATTGCATGAACTTCACACTCATCTCCTACCGCACATTCCGCAGGATGGTCGGAGAGATACAACTCCATCACTCCTTGTCGAATTCGATCGATACGAGGAGTCTGGGTCTTTACCTTCATGCCTTCGGCCACGGGCGTCGTACATGATGAAGGAGTCCCATTTCGTCCCTCAATTTCAACTACACATAATCTGCATGAACCGAAGGCCTTAAGCCGGTCGGTCGCACACAATTTTGGAATGGAGATTCCTGCCATAGAGGCGGCCCTCATGATTGAGGTGTCGGCAGGAATCGTTAACTTCTTCCCGTCTATATCTACAGTTACCTTTTCATCTCTCTTGCTCGCTGGTGTCCCGTAGTCAGGTTCTATCAAGAGTGTCATCGAAGTTCTCCCTTCTTCGAAGAAAATTCTGACTCAAAATGTAACATCGCGCTCTTCACAGGCAAAGGGGTTAAGCCACCCATTGCGCAGAGGGAGCCATCCGTCATTACTTCGCATATATCCAAAAGGATCTTCTTATTTCCTTCAATATTGATTCCGCCTGCCATAAGCCCTAGTAACTCAGCTCCACGCGTCGAACCTAAGCGGCAAGGAGTGCACTTTCCGCAGGATTCTTCCGCACAGAATTCCATTGCAAACTTTGCTTGCTCAAGCATGTCTACGGAATCATCGAAGACGACAATACCGCCGTGGCCTAGCATTCCACCGGCTTCAAGAAGAGATTCGTAATCCATGGAAATATTAAAAGAGGAAGGTGGAAAGTAGGCACCCAAAGGCCCGCCCACCTGAACTGCTTTTACTGGTCGTCCAGTCCGCGTTCCTCCGCCGTATTCGTTCACGAGCGAATCTAAAGTGACACCAAAGCCAAGTTCGACGATTCCCCCACGCGATACATTTCCTGCTAGTTGAAAAACTTGCGTACCGAGGGATCGACCCACTCCACGTTTCTGATAACTATCTGACCCATCAGCAATGATTGCTGGAACACTCGAAAGTGTTAAAACGTTATTAATGATTGTTGGTTTTCCGAAGAGTCCTTCAATCGCGGGAAGTGGTGGCTTGGAACGTACAACTCCTCTTTTGCCCTCGATGCTTTCCAACATTGCAGTTTCTTCGCCGCACACATAAGAGCCTGCGCCACTTCGAATGCGAATATTAAATGCATGACTACTGCCCAATACATTCTGACCCAGCCAACCTTTCTCCCGAGCAATAAGGATTGCTCGTTCCATAGTTTTAATGGCATCTGGGTATTCGGAGCGTATATATATAACGCCTTCATCTGCGCCAACGGTGATACCAGCAATTGTCATGCCTTCTAGAAGCGTGAATGGGTCACCTTCCATGAGGATGCGATCGGCGAAGGTGCCGCTATCCCCCTCATCTGCGTTGCAACACACGTACTTCTTTTCCGAGCCAGATTGGAGAACCGTTCGCCACTTGATTCCAGCAGGAAATCCAGCTCCGCCCCTGCCACGCAACCCTGAGGATGAGAGTTCGTAAATAATTTCCATCGGTTCCATCTTTAGAGCCTTGCGAAGCCCTGTGAAGCCGCCATGTTCTTCATAATCACGAAGTGAAAGCGGATCGGTAATTCCAACTCGAGCAAAGGTCACTCGATCTTGGCTCCTCAGCCATTCAATATTGTCGGTCAAGCCAAGTGAAAGTCTGTGTGTGGCACCTTCATAGAAATGGGCGTCAAATAAAGAAGGTACGTCATATACGCAAACGGGACCGTACGCAGTTCGACCCAATTCAGTTTCAACTTCAACAAGTGGTTCGAGCCAGAGAGCACCACGTGTTCCGTTACGAACAAGAATGACGTGCACTTTGCGCTTGAGCGCTTCAAATTCAATTCGCTCTGCTACCGCTTCCGCACCTACAGATCGGGAGGCCGAATCCGACGGTACATATACCGTATAGGTCTTCACTCGTTCATCTCTTTCATGACGGAATCGACGCTGGCCCGACCCATGAGTTTGCTATTGATATTCACTGCAGGACCGAGTGCGCAATTGCCAAAGCAGAAGGCTTGCTCATATCCAAGTCCTGCATCTCGTAGGCCTTCCTCGAGGGCGCGGGACCCGACAGATTGGCATGCTTCCGCGACGCATACGCGAACATGATGCGTTGGTGGAGGTGCTGTACGTAAATCGCTATAAAAAGTCAAAACTCCGTGGACCTCTGCGCGCGTTACATTGCAGGCCAGAGCAATGAGTCCGATCGCAGCATCAGGAACATATCCAAAGAAAGTTTGTATTGCTTGAAGCGAGATGAGGACGGGTCCAGGTTGAACGCTCGTTTGAGAAAGGAGTCGTGAAGCCTCATCCTTTGACCACGGTACATAAGACATCAAAAAAGTCCGACCACTTTGCCATCAATGAAATCGATACGTTCGGCCGATGGAATCTTCGGCAATCCGGGCATTGTCATAACCTCGCCGCATACCATCACGATGAACTCAGCACCGGCAGATAGGCGCACCTCGCGAATATTGATGGAATGCCCTGTTGGTGCTCCCCGCAGCGCAGCATCAGTAGAGAAGGAATACTGTGTTTTCGCCACGCACACGGGGAAATGACCATATCCACTCTCTTGTAATTCTCTTATTCGTGTTCGCACTTTGCTGTCTGCAGTTACTTCGCTAGCACCATAAATGCGATGGGCGATCAATGTGATTTTTTCTAGCAAAGTCGCATCATCGGGATACACAAAAGTAACTTCGCTGGGTTGTTCGCACAGATCCACCACGGCATGTGCAAGATCTACCGCTCCGTTTCCGCCATTAGCCCAATGCGTTGCCAAGACAATTTTGACGCCCATTGCTTCGACTTTGCTGCGAAGCAACTTAACTTCTGCCTCGGTATCGCTAGTGAAGTGATTGATCGATACAACGAGAGGGATGTTGTAAACATCGCGAATATTGGCAACGTGCTTTTCGAGGTTGACTATTCCCGCTTCGAGAGCACCAAGATTTTCTTCCGTAATAGATTTGAGATCCGCCCCACCGTGATATTTCAGCGCTCTAATTGTTGCAACTAATACGCATGCTGAAGGACGCAGGCCAGATTTTCGACACTTGATGTCAATGAATTTTTCAGCCCCCAGGTCTGCTCCAAAGCCAGCCTCTGTCACCACATAATCGGCCAATTTCATTGCAGACGTAGTGGCTACTACCGAGTTACACCCATGAGCGATATTCGCAAATGGGCCACCATGAACAAATGCCGGCGTATTCTCTAGCGTCTGGACGAGGTTGGGTTGAAAAGCATCCTTAAGAATTACAGTCATCGCGCCATGTGCATTGAGATCACTTGCCAAGATGGGCTTCTTATCGCGTGCGTACGCAACTACGATCTTGCCCATTCGTTCCTTGAGATCTTCTAGCGACGTCGCTAGACAAAAAATGGCCATAATTTCCGAAGCGACCACGATATCGAAACCATCTTGTCGTGGATACCCGTTACCGACGCCACCTAGTGAGACGACGATATCTCGCAGAGCACGGTCGTTCATATCTACTACACGTTTCCAAGCAATACGTCGCACATCAATTCCAAGGGCGTTTCCATGATGAATATGATTATCAAGAAGTGCTGCCAGAAGATTATTAGCTAGTGCTATCGCATTAAAATCACCTGTGAAATGGAGGTTGATGTCCTCCATAGGTACAACTTGCGCATATCCACCACCTGCCGCACCACCTTTCATACCGAAGACGGGACCAAGTGAAGGTTCGCGCAGTGCCAACATTGCGTCTTTTCCAATAACCCGCAACGCATCGCCCAATCCCACTGTGGTTGTAGTTTTACCTTCGCCCGCAGGTGTCGGACTAATCGCGGTAACCAGAATGAGTTTGCTATTTTTCCTGGGCGTAAGTGAATCCAAATATTGAAGAGATACCTTTGCCTTAAAATGACCGTAGGGCTCCAGATGCGTTGATTCGATGCCAAGCATCGCTCCAATTTCTTGAATAGGTTTCATTGTTGCTGCTTGAGCAATTTCGATATCGGACAATTTACTTACCCTTCATCTCTTTGATAGCTGCTGTGAGTGCTGGAATCACTTGATGTAAATCCCCAATAATCGCGTAATCTGCATAGGCCATGATGGGCGCTTCAGGATCGGTATTTATGACAACAATATTCTTACTGTTCTTACAACCGGCGATATGTTGCATTGCTCCACTAATACCTGCAGCGATATAGAGATCAGGTGCGACTTTTGTACCTGTTTGACCAACCTGTTCAGCATGGGGTCGCCAACCCGCACTAGTAACAACTCTCGAACAACCAACGGTACCTTCGAGTAAGTCGGCTAATTCTTCTAGCGCGGCAAATCCCTCTGGTCCTCCCACTCCGCGACCACCAGAGACAATTACCTTTGCATCTGCCAGGGTTACTCCCCCTCGACCTGTATCCCCACCTCGGCTCAGAACCTTAACTCGTAGGTCGGCGGAGGAAAGTTCAACCATGAAAACTTCGACCTTTGCCTTTGTTTCACCGGGTGCAAGTTCTGGTTCAACCGAGAATGCTAAAACAGTAGCAATCAACAGATCGGAATGAACAAGGGCATCTTCAAATAGATTGGCGGCCCAACGAGCACGAACAACTGAATGCGGTTTTCCGAATGTGATTTCGCTGCACTCCGAAGCCATCGGTAGATCCATCATGGTTGCAACATGAGCTAATTGCTCATTTCCACGCGGTGAACCTACGGCCAGGAGGGCTTGAGGCGCCAGCTTTTCAATGAGTTGCACCAGGGCCCGGCCACTTGCCGCCGGCGTGTAATCGGTGAGTTCAGCGTGTGTTGCAACATGGAGAACCTTGGCGCCGTAATTGCCTACGATGTCAGCCACACTACGACCAGCTTCACCGATTACGACCGCCTCTACCTCTTCTGAAAGTTTACGTGCGGCAGTTAGTGCGCGAAGAGAAAGTGGGTCGATTTCGCCTAGATCGTGATCTATCAGCACAAGGATCATGCGAGTATTCCAATCGCCTTAAGAACTTCAACAAGCGCTGGTACAGCTTCTGCTCCCTTACCAAGGATTTGAGCCCCTGCTGTATTGGATGGAGCAATGCTTAAAGAGACTTTCTCCAATTTTGGAACACGTGGAGTTGGTTTCTTATGATCTATTGGTTTCTTGCGTGCTTGAATGCGTCCTGGCACTGAGGGATACCTAGGAATATTTAAGCCATCTCGCACGGTGATGACTGCGGGAAGGGGAGTTTGATAAATTTCACGTGAAGTTCCTGCAACTCGCTCACATTCAGCAATTCCATTTGCAATCTTCATGCTCTTCACGTTCGTGACTATTGGAAGTCCAAGCGCGTGGGCAATCCGGATATGTATTTGATATCCAGCGCTATCTGCAGATTCTGCTCCAAAGAGTAAGAGATCAAATTGTGTTTCTTCGGCCTTTATCGCTTCTACAAGTGCAGCAGCTGTCGCTTGCGGATCCCAATCTTCCCCTTCAGTCTCCACTAAAATCGCCCGAGATGCACCGATAGCAAGTTGTGATCGAAGTTGTTCTTCCGCCTCGGTAGGACCGAGAGTAAGTAGGGTGAGTGCGCCACCCATTTGTTCAATCAGTTGTACACCGGCTTCAACCGCATTCTCCTCATGCGGACTGATGCCAAAACCCAAATGTTTTGTATCGATCTCCGTCGAATCCGGTGTGAGTAAGAAAGTGCTTCCGGCTAAAGGGACTCTCTTTAAACAAACAAGTACATTCATCAGCTAAGAATCCGTCCGTTCTCTGGATCAAAGAGGGGAGTCGAACCTACGCCCGCGACTGTGACCGGATATTGCTCTCCTAAATACTCCACCAAGAACTTTGCTCCGACAACCGCAAAGTCGGTTGGGATATAACTCATAAGAAGGTGTTTACCAAGAGATGGAGCAGATCCGGCGCTCGTTACGTACGATCCTCGCCCATGAGAGTCAATTACAGGTGCGCCCTCGAGGGTCAGAATTGGCTCCCTTCCCAACATATAGCGCTTCTCGCCAGATGAGGAAGTGTGATCATCAACAGTTAGAGAACACAAAGTTGTTACCGGCTTTTGCGCACGATGGCGAACATGTGCTTCCTTCCCGATGAAATCCTGCTCCTTTAATTTTGGAGTTTGCATACCCGCCTCAACTACGTTGTATTCAGTTTCAAGCTCTGCGCCGTAAGCACGATAACTCTTTTCTAAGCGTCCCGTGGTTCCATAAACGCCAATACCTACTGGGATGAGTTCATGTTTCTTTCCAGCCTCCCACAGGGCATCCCACAACTTTGCACCTTGCTCAATCGGGATATAGAACTCCCATCCGAGATCACCCACATAGGAAATTCGAGAGGCAAGTACTCGCAATGTGCCAATTTCGATGACTTTACATGTGCTGAACTTAAAAGCCTCGTGAGAAACATCATCGTCCGTAATCGACGCAAGAATATTTCGCGCGTTTGGCCCCCAAACGCCAATCGTCGTAAACGCAGAAGTGAGATCAACTATTTGAGCTGAACCATCTATCGGAAGTTGATCTGCGAACCACTTCTTGTCAGCCATTCCGTGCGCCCCGCCAGTGACAACTCGGAAATAATCTTTACCTAAACGCATTATGGTGAGGTCAGACCTGAAGCCACCATTGAGAGAAAGTACGGGAGTATAAACAACTCGGCCGACCGCTACATCCATTTGCCGGACGGCAACTTTTTGCACAACGGCAAGTGCGGATGGGCCAGTGATATCAAAAAGCGCGAAGGCGCTGAGATCTACTATTCCGGCTGTTTCACGCATCTGTAAATGTTCGGCATTGATGATAGGAGACCACCAACGAGACTCCCATTCAGAAGTACGAGGCATAACCGCCTCACCAAACTTGACTAGCAATGACGCATTAGATTCATACCAGAATGGACGCTCCCACCCCGCGGTTTCAAAGAAAACGGCATCCAAAGATTTTTCACGATCATAGAAAGGCGAAAGCCGTACATTGCGATTGCTTTCATATTGTTCTGACGGATGCACGATTCCGTAGGTCTTATTAAATCCTTCTGCGGTGCGTGCCTTAATATGAAATGACGTTTTTTGGTGTTCATGAAATCGTGCAATATCGGATGAGTGAAGATCAATTTCGGATTCACCTAGCACCATCCACTCAGCAACACTCTTTCCAGTGCCGGGGCCTTCCTTCACCCAAACTGCCGATGCTGCCCATAGGCCCTTTACCTCAGAAGTCTCTCCAAGAATGGGCATTCCGTCAGGAGTGAGAGAGAGAATTCCATTAATTGCATATTTCTCGCGAACGTTTTCATCGCCAATAATTTCCGGCATCAATTCCAACGAATGCTCATCTTGGATATCGAAATCAGCTTGGGTGAACGGGAACTCTGTTGGAGAAAGGGCAGCAGTGGCATTGGATGGAATGTCTTCGGGCGTGTAGAGGATTGGACGGTGGGCATACGAGCCCACTTCAAGTCCAGTGCCATGTTGGCGCTCATACATATTGGTATCCATGTCGCGAATAATCGGCCATTCAATATCGCCTCTGCTATTGGCAAAAAATGGGACAGGACCGATATCTTTCATCTGATGCACTGCTGGAGTCAATGGAATTGATGCGCCAGCCATCTTCGCCAACCGAGGGCTCCAGCAACCTGTAGCGATTACGACATACTCCGCTTCGATATCCCCGTGATCAGTGCGTACTCGCTTTATACGTCCATTCTCAACATCCATTCCGAGCACCTCAATATTTGCAAATGTCAGTAGCGCGCCCATCTCGACCGCCTTTTCACGCATCAGGGTACCTGCGCGGAGTGAATCTACGACGCCAACGCCGGGTGTATAAAAACCGCCAACAATTACCGTTTCATCAATATAGGGGACCAACTCTTTAATCTCTGCAGGGGTAACCAATCGAGAGTTTGTCACTCCCCATGATTTTCCAGATGAAATTCGACGGGTGAGTTCTTGCATTCGTTCCGGAGTTCGAGCTACTTCAATACCACCGCATTCTGTAAAAGTTCCCAACTCCTTATATTGACGCACGCTATCGGCGGTAATCGCCGTCATCTCCTTTGAGTGGTCGACAGGAAATATGAAATTTGATGCATGTCCTGTAGAGCCACCAGGATTTGGCAAAGGACCTTTATCTATCTGCACAAGATCGCGCCACCCTAAACGCGCCAAATGGTAAGCAATACTATTTCCAACAATTCCGGCACCTATAACAACTGCCTTTGCCTTGCTTGGCACTGTACTCATTACCCGTTCCATTCTCGTGCGTTTGGTTGTTAGAGACTTTTTCTAATGTTGGATTCAAAACCTTCAACGTGATCTCGCATTGCTTTCGCAGCCGCCACAGAATCACCATTACTGATCGCTTCTAAAAGTGCACGATGTTCTTTCACTGCCTCAGAAAGATCTTCTACGCGGTCAAGTGCGAGGAACCAAATCCGCAATGCATGTGCGTAATACTGTTCAAGCGAAGATTCTAAAAAAGTGTTGTGGGTGCATTGATAAATGTGACGATGAATCTTCTGATCAAGATGAATAAGATTGGTCATATTTGGCTCTCCCTGAATGGCATCAATCTCTGCGATCAGTTTTATCGTGACTAATTTCTCTGCAGATGTAGAGCGTGTGGCCGCCAAACCCGCAGCCTTAATTTCAAGGACTGATCTCACTTCGGAAAGTGCAGAAAGATTTTGAGCATCGACGCTCGTCACAAACATTCCTCGACGCGGATAGACTTCGACCAACTTTTCATTTGCGAGCGCACGGAGGGCTTCTCGAATAGGAGTCCTGCCTAGGTTGAGGGTCTCCATCAACTCAGCCTCATTGATGAGAGAACCGGGAAGTAATTTCAAGGAAACGATCATTGCGCGAATCTGCGAGTAAGCCAGTTCGGATTGTGAGAAGTCATTTCCTGGCTTAGAGAGCACCGACACGGACATAGGATCGATGATATATCAGTAGCCTCGTTATAGATACATAAGGCGAGGGCTTTCTAACTCTGAGTTCTCCACGCCTCTTCCAGCACTTGTTCGAAAACTTCTTGGTTTTGCGCCCCCGAAATCCCGTATCGATGATCGAGAAGAAAGAATGGCACCCCGGAGGCACCTAAACTCGCTGCAGTGTGAGCATCATTCTGGACTTCTGCGTGAAAAAGGCTCGAATCAAGAAGAGTCAGAGCCGCATTTCGATCCAAACCGACTCGATCCGTGATCGCTAACAAATTCGCATGGGAGAAAAGGGGCATAGATTTTTCAAAGTATCCCGAAAACATCCCAGCAAGAAGTTCTTCTTGCTTTCCATAACCCTCTGACCACAAAAGAAGGCGGTGGGCATCTTCGGTATTGCCCGAGAGCGTCCCCTCTAGCTGATAACAAAGGCCTTCCCCATCGGCAATCTTGCAGACGTTTGCTTGCATCTGGGCAATATTTTCTGGAGTTGTTCGATATTTAGTGGCGAGGAGTTCGGCGGTGGGCAGGACTTCGCCGATATCTGGCTGCAATTGAAATGCTCTGTGGCGAATAGTGATCTCATCGGAGTACGGTGAGGCGGCAACCGCCTTCTTCAGTCTGGTCCAACCTATATAACACCAAGGACAGACGACATCAGACCAAACATCAATCTTCATAAGCCCAGTCTAAGAGCTCTCGCCCTAGAGTTCGGGTATGTCATTTAAGCGCGGCCTGCCCAATGCGCACGGGTGGCGCGATCTTGAAGAGGTCGCGAACGCGGCGCATATTGGCGCGGAATTTCCGTCTCATAGCCAACCTTTGCTCCTGCTTCACCACCTTTCAGATCTCCACGTGTGCGATGCGCAATCTCCATTACGACCTGAATATTTAGATCGTTGGGCCGATCCGACGAGCCCGATTAGGGATGTAGTGGGAACTATAGGGACATACCGCCCACATTCCATGCTCACGCCTCATGTTGTTGAGGCGATGGTCACCTCTCTCAATCGCATTGAAAAGGGGCCACTTTCAGGTCACTCAATGCACGGGGCAATCGTGACGGGTGATACAACCGATAACGCACAAGAAAATGAGGTGAGTTGGTATTTAGCTCTTCTCGATGGGTTGGAGGTACGCCCAGACTCTGGAGCAATTGATCGATATGAAGGCGTATCCGATGACGGGGTTGATCATTACGACGTTAAGTATTGGCATCCTCATGGCACGCCTGCGGGTTGCGAAGATGATGAACCTCGCGCCCTTTACGGTTATCCCGTCATCCCTAAATTATTGGATTTATGTCGCGCGCCATTTACAGCTACAGGACTCAACCTTCCTTGGTATGCGGTACATGGAAATCACGATGCCCTTATTCAAGGAACTGTGACAGCGAATGAAAGTATCAAACAAGAAATGATGGGCAACCGTCGCTACGAAGGGCTGCCATCAACTTTATCGCTGACCGATACCTTGGCAGCCTTTAACGAAATCGGACCTGCTGATTTTCCGACGGAGAGTGATGCTCCATTTGTGGAAGTTACTCCCGATATTCAACGCCGAGCGTTGGATCGCGGCAATTACGCAGCCCGCCATCTTGAATCGCCGGGGAAACCCGAAGGACACGGTTTTTCGAAAAGTAATGTGGAAAGCAAAACAATGTATTACTCCACCGATATCGGTGCCGTGCGGCTAATAGTTTTAGATTCAGTAAACCAATTTGGCGGTTGGCAAGGATCTCTTGATAAAAAGCAATTCGTCTGGCTTGAAGAACAAATCAAGAGCACGCAACTTCCCATAGTACTTGCCTCGCATCACCCCCTCTCAAAAATGTTTAATGATTATTCTCCAGATCAACTTCGTGTCTGCATTGAGGAAATTACTGAGATGCTCTTGCGCTATCCGCAAGTCATTTTGTGGTTAGCAGGTCACGAACATCGACATCACGTTGAATGGATCGGTTCAGAAGTTGGAGTCAAAGGATTCTGGCAGGTCGAAACCGCTTCACACATTGATTGGCCCCAACAAAGTCGCACAGTTGAAGTAGTACGGGGCGAAGACGGCAACATCTACATTGGGCTAACCGTTATCGACCATGCCGGACCTGCTCGCTACGAAGAGACTCAAACTCCGATCGGGATTGCAGCCCTATCTCGAACACTGAGCGCAAATGTATGGCAAAAGCGCGAAGAACTCGGTTCTAAACACCCATTTGAATGGGCGGAAGGTTCGGTCGACGAAAGAAATGTAGTTCTAAAAATCCAAAAGAACTGATGTCGCTCGAATTTCAACATTGACGGTAGAGCCCGTCGGAAAATCAAGCGCTATGGCGCTGGGCATTGCAATAAAGAGAACGCTGCTATCCCCCGTCATCCGCACTGAGATTCGTGTAAGAGGGCCAAGAAATGTCAGGTTGGTGATGGTCGCACTCGCTGGGCCAGAACCATCTCCGTGGGTGAGAGTCAACTGCTCAGGTCGAATCAGGGCCATACCTGCCTTTGACGTTGGGGTTCCGCCCTCTCCTACTCGCAAATTCACAGTTTGACCGTAGATGCGAAGAGTTGTGGGAGAAGTTACTTCGGCTGGCAGTGAATTCATCGCACCAACAAATTTCGCTACTTTGACGTTAGCGGGATTGAGGTAAACCTCCTGCGGAGGAGCGCATTGTTCTAGAACACCATGCCGCATAACTCCCACGCGATCTGCAATTGCCATCGCCTCTTCTTGATCATGAGTTACGAATAGGGTAGTGGTACCCACCTCGGTCTGAATTCTCTTGATTTCATCGCGAAGTTGTGTGCGAACCTGTGCATCCAACGCGGAAAGAGGCTCATCAAGAAGCAGAACGTTTGGTTGAATCGCAAGTGCACGCGCAAGTGCTACGCGTTGTTGTTGTCCACCAGATAATTGATGCGCAAGACGCTTGCCCATTGCGCCGAGCCCAACTAAATCTAAGAGCTGTTGCGCACGTGCATCACGCTTCGCCTTATCAACTTTCCTTACGCGCAGACCGTAAGCAACGTTTTCAAGGACAGACATCGTTGGGAAAAGCGAATATGCCTGAAAAACCATTCCCATATTTCGCTTATTCGCGGGAGTCCCAGCAATGTCTTTCCCGTTAATAATAATCTGACCGGTGTGATCGGTGTCCAATCCAGCAAGAATTCGAAGCGCCGTGGTCTTCCCGCAGCCTGAAGGACCAAGCAGCGCCACGAGCTCGCCAGGGGCTATGTCGAGACTGAAATTCTCGAGCGCAACCGCATCTCCATAGACTTTTCGAAGTCCTTGAAGCTGAACTGATACGCGATTCTGCTCGGTCACGATGTGGCCTCCTGTGTTTTATTTGAACGAAGTGATTTTGGTGCTACAGCCATGACAAGAACAACTAACCAGGCACCTACCAATGAAACTACGGAGAGCGCGATTGCATTCAAGATATGACCTTGTGAAATATTTGCGATCCAAGTTGGGAAAGTATCCCAATGTAGTAGCACGGCAAGGGTAAATTCGCCCAACGACAATGCAATGGCCAAGAAGACTGCTCCATTCACGGCACTTCTGATCGTCGGGATGATCACGAAAAGCAAGGTTTGACGCATCGAAGCCCCTGAGGCGCGAGAAGCTTCGACGAGTGTCATCAGGGGAATTGAAGATAGCCCCACATCCAACGCCCTGTACGTGTAGGGCAATGAGACGATTACGTACAGGAAAGAAAGCTCATACACGGTCGACTGGAGAAATACTGGGAAAGCAGTCCCGACTCCAAGTGCGAAGGAGATCACCGGCACCACAAGTGGCACTAAGCAAATGAATTCAATCATTCTTTTCCATCTACCTCCGCCAAGGTGGAGGTATACGACAGTTGGAACCATCAGCACCAGAACCGCAACCGCGGTAAGGAGCGCCAACCTGAATGACACACCCAGATTGGTCTTAAAACCTCCTTGTTGGAAGACCCAACGGAAATTTTCAAATCCATGGGACTTGCCCTTATTTACACGTAGGGAAAACTCAAAAGCGGCGATTAGAGGAAAGATAAAGAAAGCCGATGCGGCAAGCAACACGAGATAGTTAACGGAGGTTAATTTCTTTTTCAAGGCTTTGCCTTTGAAAACTTTAGAACAAGAAGGTAAATACCCATAACGATCATTGAGACACCGATCATGCAGACCGCCAAAGCGTGACCTAAATGCTCCTGATTAGCCAGGACGTTGCCATCCACTAGGTTGCCGATAAGTAGGGGCATCAAAGGAAGGGTTCCGGCAGTCATTGCCCGCGCCGTCGCGTATGCTGAAAAAGCATTTGCAAAAAGAAGAAGAGTTGTTGAAAGAAATGCCGGAAAGAGTAGTGGAACGGAAATGCGCGAGAAGTAGGAGAACCTTCCTCCACCTAATGAATCACTCGCCTCGCGCCATTCTGGTTTAATATTTTCTAGCGCAGGAGAAAAAATAAGTACCATCAAAGGAATTTGGAAGAAGCAATATACGAGTATGATCCCGGTCTCGGAAAACAGGGTGAATGAGCCTGAATATAAATTCCAGCCAACCGCTTTCAAGGCCTTGGTGACCAAACCTTCAGTGCCGAATCCAGCAAGAAACATAAACGCAAGCGGTACTCCGCCAGTGTTTGCAAAAACGGACGAAGTCGCAGCGATTGCTCTCCGACTTCTCGTTCCCGTCTTGACTACCGCACTTGCGATGAGCGCTCCAGCCACAGCGCCGATCATTGCTGAAATAAATGACAGGCGAATTGAAACGGCGAACGAGTGGCCGTAGACGCCTTTAAAGCTCTCAGCAAAATTATCTAAAGTGAATTTTCCATCATTGCTTAGGAATGCATCTCTGATGATAAATGTGAGTGGAAAGACCAAGAAGTATGCGACGAATGCCAAGAAAGGCATCAAGGGAATGAGAGATTTAAAAGTACTCCCACGACTTAAGTATGCAAGCGGACCGGCACCCTGTTTAAGGGTGCCGGTCCGTTGCGTCACTGCTTGTGACAAGGACTAGGTCCTTAGATCTTTGGCCAGGCTGTTTTCAACAGAGATGAAGCAACCCTTTGTTGGGCCAAAGTAGGTAGAACTGAGCTTGGAAGGTTGGCAGGAACCGTCAAGACCTTTGGTGGTGCAACTTTGGTCTTCTTTGCGTCCATGGCTGGACCAGTGATTGCACTTGCGCCGCCACTGACATAGACATTCTGACCGCCCATAACGAGTGCAAACAAGGCAGATGGCTTGAGTGCCAAATCAGCAGCAGTTAGATCAGCTGCCAACTTGCCGTTGACCTCAGAGAACATAAGTTCTTCCCAGAGACGAGCGGCTGCAGGGTGTGGAGCGGTCTTGTTGATTGCCAGAACGTATGGAGTTCCAGCAACGTTTGCGTCCGATGGGTATGTGCACTTAACCGTCTTGCCAATTGAAGCAGCCTGTGCGATAAAGCCTGGTGCGTTGTAATCCCATGTAAGGCTGATCTTGAACGACCCAGATGCGAATGCACTGGCATTTGCAACGACCGGTACGAAAATACCTTTTGACTTCAAATTATGGAAGAAGTCAATGCCAGGTTGGATGTTCTTAACGCTTCCACCTTTGGCAACGGCTACGGCAAATACTGAAATCAGTGCTTGCTGAGCAGCAGTTGGGTCGCCTTGAATTGCAAACATGTTCTTATATGCAAGGTTATCAAGGCTTGCGATAGATGTTGGCGCTGGTGAGACTGAAGAGTCGTAGCACATTGCAATTGATCCGGTGTATGCCCCGTACCAGTTGCCATTTGTGTCCTTCCACTGACGTGGGATATCTCCCCAGTTCTGGACGCGATAGTTAGCGAACAATCCTGAAGCTTCAGAAACATGAGAAAGTCCGATGTCGACTACATCTGGCATCTTCGCCATATTTTTTGTGGTCTTGATTGCTTCAATCTCTTGAGCAGAAGAACCATCTGGATTATCACTAACGATCTTAATTCCAAAAGCCTTTGTCATAATGTCCATGGCATCGCCATAGTTTGCCCAATCGCGAGGTGTCGCAATGAGGTTGAGTGTGCCTTCCTTCTTTGCAGCCTTGATCAAGTTATCAAGTCCACCAAAGCTAGCAGCAGAAGTTGCCCTTGAAGGATCAACGGCAGCGTTTGCTGGCAACATTGCAAGAGCAGTTGTTGCCAACACCATGCCAATAGCTCCGGATAGAACTCTAAGTTTCTTCGACACTTAGTAACCTTTCCTAAAGTTAAATCGAGAAAGACCAGGTTTCTGGCCCTTCGTATTTCTTAGCTGAAGCCTTCTCTAAAAACAGTGATATGTCCAACACTTAAGTGAACGTGGCACACCGGTTAAGTTAACATTTCGTTACATTGGCCAATTGAAGAGGGGAAACTTGGCTTTTCTAGCCGAATCGAGAAAGGGCAAAAGGAGTCAGATCCCGCTCCGCGTCAGCATTCAAAATGAGGTTTGCAAGAGTCCTTCCGAGAAGCGGGCCTGCGGTAAACCCCATGTAAGGAAACATACCTATATATAGTCCTTTATAACCTGAAACTTCCCCAATCAAAGGGCGGTGATCCGGTGTTCCATTGCCAGTTCCGATCCACGTTCTGATGATGCGGACTTTAGAGATACTGGGTACCACTTTGAGGGCGACACGCATATTTGCTCTGAATGATTCAGGATTGAACACTGCTTTGCCATCTGGCCCAACCTTGGCCGGCCACCCTCCGCCAATAAGTAATGAACCTGACTTTGCCTGTTTAAATGTAAGTTTTTCGCCCGTGAAATAGACCAAATGCTTCACCATCGGAGCGATCATTTCAGAAACACTCACCTGCACTGGATCGTTCGAGATTGGAAATTCAATTCCAAATTGTTGTGTCAGGTAGTTAATTCCTGCGTTCGCCGTAATAACTAGATTGCGGCAATAAAATTCTCCTGATGCCGTGTGTAGAAGATACATCTCATTTTGACGTTCAATACTCTCAACTTTTACTCCAGTAATAACTTGCGCTCCGTGCGTTCGCGCAGCACTTGCAAACGCTGGAGCTGCCAATAGTGGATTAGCCTTACCTTCGATCGGCGAGAATGCACCTCCTAGCATCTTTGTTGAAATGTATGGTGCTTTCTCAAGAACTTCCTTCATCGATAAAAGTTGGGCATCAATCCCTAAAGTTCTTTCTAGCTCAACCTTTTTTTTCAAGGCGGCAAATTCAGCTTTTGATTCAGCGATCATCAATCCACCATTTTGAACCACCTCAAGATCAACGCCAAGTTCTGCAGAAACCCCTTTCCAGATTTCTAAAGAATCTGCTAAAAACTTCAGGGCTGGCAAAAAATCTCTCGCCCACGTTTCTCCGAGTTGATGAAACCCCTCGTATTGAATTTGTCCATGAAGACTTCCCGCATTTCTTCCAGATGCTTGAGTGTTGAGATCGAATTGTTCGATAAGCGCACATTGACCGCCAGATTTCGCAAGGTAATACGCCGCTGCCGCACCCGAAATGCCGCCACCAACAACAATATTTTCAAATTCGCGATGTGAAATATTAGGAATATTAACAGTCACGAAACGCAGAATAGCATTATAAGGTTAAGGCACAAAGAGACTCTTGAGATGGCAGAGGGAAAATGAAAAGTGATTTTAGAGGAAGTTATTCCGTTCTTGTCACGCCGTTTACTGAGGGAGGCAAGAGTGTTGATGTCGACGCTCTAAAATCTTTTCTAGATTGGCAAATCGAAGTTGGTGTTCCCGGTGTCATCATGCTCGGGACCACTGGTGAATTCTTGGCACTCACTGATGAAGAACGTCGCCTTGTGGTTGATACAAGCGTGAAGCACATCAACAAGAGAATCCCTGTGCTAGTTGGAACGATGAATGCCTATACCACTAACGCGGTTCGGTACAGTCAAGAAGCGCAGGAGTTGGGTGCGGATGGACTCATGATTCTTCCTCCTTACTACTACACCCCCACCCACGAAGAAGTATTCAATTACTACAAGGCAATTTGCCAAGCGGTGCAACTTCCAATCATGATTTACAACAATCCCTTCACCTCCAATGTCGATTTACCTGCAGTGCTCGTCGCAAAAATCGCCCGAGCATTCGAACAGATTCGTTACATCAAGGAAGCGAGTACGGATGTCGCACGCGTTAGAGACGTAATTGAAGCTTCAGATGGTTTGGTCCGCGTTTTTGCGGGCGAAAGAGTCGTTGATTCCTATCTATTAGGTGCTATTGGTTACGTGAACCCCTACGGAAATTACATCCCACATGCATCTTCGGAGATTTGCAACCTACTTGATTCGGGAAGAGTTGATGACGCTCGCAAAGTCCAAAGGATGATCGACAAGATTGATCACATCATTGCTGAAGGACATCCCACCTACGGGCATCAGTGCTATTCCAAGGCGCTCGCCGCTGTAACTGGTCATCCAGTGGGTGATGTTCGACCGCCTTTAACAACTTTTGCCGAACTTGGACAGGAAGGAATCCAGAGGGTTGAAAAAATAAAGGTCCTTATGGCCGAATTGGATGCTCTGATGACCCAACTCGCTTTGTAACCAGAAAGTTTCTCTATTCCTCTAGCTATGCCGTCGATTTACTGCGGAGATGGTCGAGGGGCGAGTTTTCGAGCCCTTTCGAATTGAGGTTGCCAAGGAATTCGAACACCTAATTCTTCAGCTGCCCACATTGGCCAATGAGGATTTCGAAGCATCGCACGTGCAAGCATCACGGCATCAGCTTTTCCAGATGCGACAATCTGCTCCGCCTGTCCAGGTTCAATGATGAGCCCAACCGCTGATGTTAAAATTCCCGCCTCACTCTTGATTCTCTCGGCAAACGGGACTTGATATCCAGGAGCTACCGGGATTTTCGCGTAATCCACCAACCCACCCGTGGAAACATCTATGAGATCCACGCCCACCTCCCGCAATTCTGTTGAAAGCAGTACGGAATCTTCTATCGCCCATCCGCCTTCCACCCAATCGGTCGCCGAAATGCGTACAAAGAGTGGAACTGAATCTGGGATTGCTGCTCTGAGCGCTTGGGCAGTTTCCAGAAGGAACCGGGTGCGTCCTTCAAAACTTACTCCATATTCGTCGGTACGTTCATTAGACAGTGGAGACATGAATTGGTGAAACAGATATCCATGAGCGGCATGAAGTTCCAAAACGTCAAAGCCAACCTTGAGTGCACGCAAGCCTGCATCGACAAAACTTTGACGGAGATCCGCGATTTCAAACTTGGTCAATTGGTGTGGAACTGGAAAATTCCCATAACTCAACGCACTAGGTGCATCCGTCACCCATCCACCTTCCTCATGTGAAGCGATGACGTGATCATCCCAAGGTGACATGGTCGAACCTTTTCGTCCTGCGTGAGCCAGTTGCATAGCAATTGGAACGCGCATGGAATGTGAGAATTCCACAATTGGACGAAATGCTTCTGCATGTTCATCATCCCAAATTCCAGGACAAGCTAACGAAATTCTTCCGTGTGGAACAACCGCCGTCGCTTCAACGAAGAGCAATCCAGCACCTCCACTTGCGAGCGCGCCCAGATGCACTCTATGCCAATCGCCAACCAAACCATCGTCAGAGGAGTACTGACACATTGGGCTCACCCAAATGCGATTGGGAAAATTGACGCCCCTGATATTCAGATTATCGAACATGGATATTGACATTACATCTCCTCATAATTCTGATCTTGCTTGTCATAATTCTACTGCTTTGACACAATGTGAAAATGACAAAATCTACTTCCGGCAGACTTCCACTCGACAAAAACATCGTGAGAGGAAAGCAGATACAGGTTGAAGTGAATGGAAAGTTGCATACAGCGTATGAAGGTGAAACTGTGGCCGCTCTCTTCGCTGCAGAAAAATTGTCTGCAATGCGCACAACACCAGAGGGCGAGCCACGAGGTATCTATTGCGGGATGGGAATCTGTTTTGATTGTCTCGTCGTGATTAATGAAATTCCCAACACTCGAGCGTGCATGACATGGCTAAAAGATGGAATGAAGATTTCCACTCAGGAAGGGCTCAAGGCCTCTCACCGGTAGCTGTTCAATAAGAAGTTTCAACCAAAGAAACATATTGATCATCTGGATCCTTAAAATACACATACTTAAAGAGCGAACTCCCCACATCAAGCACTTGTGGGTCACTGTGCATTTCAATACCCAAAGATCGTAATTTTTTACATGCTCGCGTCAAATTTGGAACGCCAATACCAAAATCCATGGGTCCGACATGTCCCCACTCACCGCGACAATCTTCATACAGCGGCGTAAGTCGTACTGGTTCAATTCCAGCTCCTTGCCCCGCCATGAAAAGTGTCATGTGATGGCCGGGAAGCGGCCTTCCTTCTTGATACCAAGGAGCCATGGGCGTGAAGAATTCAGTTGATTCAAATATTTGATCTACGAAACCTAATTGACGGTAAAAATCATTGGTTGTCCGCATGTCGTGGACGCCAAAGGCTACGTGGTTGACACCCTCAATTCGAGGTTTTCCTGGCCGCGCGGTCCATAGCCCTGTCCAATCAATAAGCTCGACTTTTCCGCCCCATGGATCCGCGAGATAGCCAATATCGAGAGAAATATTATTAGGGCCAACTACTGCACCTTCGATGACATCCATCAGAGATCGACAACCGTACTCATCAACAAGTTGTCGATAAATCTTTTTGGTGTGAAGGGTGTGAAGGCAAACTTCAGCCAACCCCACCTCCCCGTACCCAATTGCTGCGGGCAGCGGCGGCGCGCCATCCCCGTCCAGTCTCTGTACTAGCTTGACCTTTCCAGGTCCAAGTCGTGTCGTAAATCTATTTCCAAGCATGACGATTCGCGCACGTACACCGTTTGTCTTGGTAATTTCTTCTAGTCCTGGGACAGGTCCTGTGTAATCAAAGAAGACTTCAGTAAAACCTAACTTTTCAATCCAATATTCAAAAGCAGTTTCCATATCTGCTACGCCGATTCCTGCGTGATCAACTCCACTAAACATCTGCGTCTCCCTAAGATCTACATTCTATTTTCGATGAAGCGGTACATTGGATTCAATAAGCGCTTTTTCTATCTTAGCCAAGCTGATTGGATCTATTAACGGTAGGCGAGGTGGGCGAACGGTACCTCCCGGCAAGCCCATCAAATTCATGATTGCCTTCAATTGACTTTGATAAGAACCGTATAGACCGCGCCAACCGCCAGCTCCCCATAAACTTGAAAGTAATTTATCTGTCGCTAGCGCACTCTCTCTAACGCTTGCTTTGTCGCCAGCCCAAAAGTCTTCCCAAAACTTAGGATCAGCAGCTCCAAAGATTGAACCTCCTCCGATGGTGCCATCTCCGCCAATCTCTTCCAGAACGTCCAGACCGCCAGTGGTCATGAAATTGCCGAAAATGCGCACTTGATCAATGAGACTGGTGGTGGTTGCCTTAAATTGCTCCGCGTTAGCGGTGCTGTCCTTTATCGCTACTACACACTCGAGGTCAGCGATTCTCTGAGCAAGATCTCCCTCTATTTCTATGTTTGTGCCATGTGGCCAGTTGTAAATCATCAGTGGCGCAGGAACCATGCGAGATAAGTCTTGAAAATAAGCCACTGTCTCATCTGGCAAGGTTTTCGCGTAGGCAGGTGCTGAAGAACATATGCCCGAGGCTCCCACTGACATTGCATACTCTCCCAATATGGCGGAATCTTTTGCAGTGAAAGTCGTAACACCCACAACTACAGGTATGCGTCCACCTACCTGTTTGATAACCGCTTCAGCAACTGCATTTCTTTCTTCGGCATTTTGCGAAAACCATTCACCGGTTGTACCGAGCACAAAAAGACCGTGCATATTTTCCTTCAGATACCAATCGACAATCTCTGCGAGAGAATCAAAATCCACATCGCCATTTTCTTTGAATGGCGTGGGACATGCTGGCCAATAGCCGCGCCAATCAACGGAACTTCTATCCATTCTTCTTCTCCTCTAGCCCTTGACGGAATATGAATATTCACAAAAAAACATTTTTACATTCCTCGATCGGTCGAATATGCTGCTGGAATTAGTCTATTCGGAGAGCGGGATGTCATTGATTCCGCTAAGAGTTTTGCAACCATGGGCCCTAGAGTGAATCCAGTGGGAGCCATCGCCACATGAAAACCGGGAATAATCGCAGATTCTCCAACAATGGGCGCAAAGTCTTTGGTATATGCCCAAATCCCTGCCCATGTCCGAACTAACTTCACCTCTTTCAGGATGGGAAGAACGCGCACTGCAATTGCAATATTTCCAGCGGCACTATCCCAATAATTTGAATAACGAGTCGGATAATTTTCCCTTCTTGCCGGCCAACCTCCGCCGATGATGAAGGTGTCATTCGAGGTCTGTTTTAAAGTCAATCGTTTCCCTATGTGCTGCACCATTGGATTGAGAAAGTGCTCATGAGGCTCGGTAACATTAACATGCAAACCTTCCAGCCCCATGGGCAGTCGAAGCCCTACCATCGAGGAAACTTCCGATGTCCATGCTCCCGCAGCATCGACAATTCTGCGGCATCGTATAATTCCTGATGGCGTCCTGACCGCGAATCTATGTGGGACTGAGGTCCCCATAATTTCAATTGACTCCACTGGACAATGTGTCCTCACTTGAGCGCCGTTTTCATACGCTCTGGCAGCATAAATCGGCCCAACTATGAGGGGATTTGCATGGCCTTCTTGTGGGCAATAAGCGATACCAGACAATGAGTTGGATAGATAGGGCGCAAAATCAAGCATCTCAGAACCAGTTAGTACATGGGTTTCAAGTCCAGCCATCTCTTCAATTCTTTGTTTGTCTCGTAATACTTGCAATTCCTCTTTTGTTTCAGCAACCATGAGTCCACCAGTGGTATGAACTCCCAAATCTGCGCTCAATTCCTTTTCTAATTCGGCCCAAAGCCGAGCAGCATCCAACTGGAGTTTTACTTCACCAAAGAGTCTCGCTTCCTCTGCCTCAGATGAGTTTGCTGTCAATTGATGTAATGCGATTTGAAAGTGAAAACTACCTGCATTGGTGCCCGAGGCTTCTCGATTGAGTTCGCCTCGCTCTAGGAGAAGTACCTCGACCCCTTGGATTGATAAATAATATGACAGAGCCGATCCGAGCAAACCGCCACCGATGACGACCACGTCCACTTCATGCGGCACCTTTTCTTCCAAAGAAGATTGCGGAATCAGAGATACGATCTTTCGCGCCTCACTTGAGTCAGGCTTCAATGAAATACTTTTCTTCTTTTACGGTTTCATCCGCAATGGAACCAAGTGAGACCGGCTTCACGGGAAAACGTGGAGTCGCCAAGGGGACATCGGCAATATCGACTCCATGACGCTGAGATATCAAAGATGCAATTTGACGTTGACAATTTCTGCCTTGACACAAACCCATACCAGCACGTGTAAGCGCCTTTACAACGGACACATCTGATGTGGTATCTATAGCACGATCTATTTTCTCTTTCTTAATACTTTCGCAACGACAGATTGTTGTTTCGGCGTCACATATTTCGTAAATGCCCACTCCCACTGAATACATACGAAATAGAAACTGTTGAAATTTTCTTTTCCGACGAATTCCTTCACGACTTTCAGAAGCCAGATCAACTGCACTAGAAGAACTGACTTTCCCTAATTCCTCAGCAATTTTTATCGCAGCCAATTTTGCCTGCAATGTTGCAACGTAAACACCTTCTACGCCAGCGCCATCTCCTGCGGCGAAAATATTCTCGACCGATGTCTGGCCCCAAGCATCAACGTCGACACAAAATCCACCTAAATTCTCTTTATAAGTCAGAGAGCACCCTGCGAGCCTAAATAACTCCGTGGAAGGAAAGAAACCATATCCAACGCACACGGTGTCAACTTCAATCCTCTCTTCAGTCCCCGCAATTGGATGCCAATTTCTATCCACCTTGGCATGTACTGCGTATTCGACTTTACTTTCTCCGCCCACGCCAATAATCATTCTTTGATAGCGCATGGGAACCCGGTGCTTGATGAGTTCCCAACGGTATTTAGCCGCGTCCTTTAGCAGGTGAATATTTCCAGGGATAGCGCCAAGTAACGCAGGCAGATCTGTGGCTCGAGGTCGCCTCCCAGACTCTAATGTCAACACCACGTTAGCGCCGTAACTCTTCATTTGAGCTGGAAAAGCCAGGGCGAGCGGTCCACTTCCCGCGAAAAGAATCCGTTCTCCCGGCGAGACTCGCTGCGTCTTTACCAGAGTTTGTGCTCCGCCCGCAGTAATTACGCCAGGAAGGGTCCAGCCCGGAAATGCAACTGGTCGGTCATACGCGCCCGGTGCAATCAATAATCGCTTGAATTCAATTCTGCTTGCGGCGTGCCCACTCTCCACCACCAGGATGGCGCTGTCTTCGATTGCAAGCACGGTTGTAGAAGTTAATTTGAAAATCAATGGATTTTCTATCGATCGAATTAAGTTCGCGCCGCGTTGTTGCTCCGCACTCAATGCGAATTCATTTACTATGGAGAATCCAACTCCAACTTGTTTGAAAATTTGACCCCCGAAAGTTACACGTTCATCTATCAATGCCACAGAAAGTCCATGGCTCGCTGCTTCTGCGGCAGCAACTAAACCCGCCGGACCGCCTCCGACGATAGCCAGATCAAATCGTGTTTCGTCACTCTCGCTGATCTTCATACCCTGCACTCTCCGAAATTTGGTCCAAGGCTCCTCATGCGGAAATGATACGGCGGGCAAAGGAAAGTTGTTCCTCTGCCCGCCGCCACATGCTTTCTATTCTCGAACCGGTTTAACTACTTCTTGCAGGTAGCAGGTAGAGCAGGAAGCTTGTAGCCCATCGTCTTGAGATGGAGCTTGGCAAGCGTGCCGTTGGTTTGCTGCGAGCAGAGCCAAACATTGAGTCGATTCTTCAATACGGTATTTCCCAATTGGACTGCCCATGAGCCGTAACCGACATCAATCAATTTAGGAAGAGCCACGTTTGCAAGCTGACCTGGGTTTGACTTCTCATAGTCTCCAGCCAAGTTTGCCTCTACAACGATTCCGTCTGCACGACCAGATGCAACTTCTAGGAAGGCAGCAGATTGATCAGGGAACTCAACCAAAGTCGCCTTTGGGAAAGTTGATGTCACTAACTTTGCCGCTGTTGAACCTTGAAGTGCCGTGATCTTCTTACCTGCGACATTCCACGCCTCGAATGTGGCAGGCACGGTTGATCCAGCCTTAGCAACCAGCACGGTCGCATATGGCATGTATTCACGAGTGAACGTGATCGACTTGGCGCGGACAGGAGTGTTCGTCAATCCAACTGATACGAGGTCAAATTGTTTTGAGACGAGTCCAGGAATTAGTCCAGCGAAGTCCATATTCTTAATGACGAGTTGAAGTTTGAGCTGCTTGGCTAGCAACGTTACTAATTCAACGTCGTAACCAGCTGGCTTGTTATTTGCATCTAGGTACATCTGTGGCTTGAATTGCAACGTCATGCCGACAACCAATTTCCCTGGAGTTACCAGATGGAGTGGATTGGCAGCGGCACGTGCAGGGGTAGCGGCGGTGGAGGCCGCTGGTACTGCGACAACTAACATCGAAGCTACAGCTAGACCTACTTTCCAGCCGATATGCGATTTCTTCATGTGTAACCCTTTCATCCCTTTAGTAGTTGAACCTGTCTTCGCGTCGGTACGCCGACAGGAACTCTCTTCATCTTTTCTTGCTCTCTCTGGTGTCGCTTCATGAATCTTTATTGCTCCTTTTTCGCGATCAAAGATTGAATCCGCTCTCTGCGTCGTTTTGTCAAAACATTCGAAAGAGTTCCGCTAGGAGGAGATGATAAGTTTTTTTCAATCGCCCTGAAGATAAAGTCCACTATAAATGCGAGTAGCACGTAGAGAACCGCCGCAGCCGTATAAAGAACGAATGGCTGAAAATTGATCGAGTTTAAATTCTGTGTGACACGGACGACCTCAACTAACCCGACAACTGCGAAGGTGGAGGTGTCTTTAACCATGCCGATGTACATACTTCCAATATTTGGAATCGCAATTTTTGTTGCCTGCGGCATGATGACTGAGACGAAAATTCGAAGTCTGGTCATGCCTAGTGCTAATCCGGCCTCTCGCTGACCTTTTGGAACTGCAATTAGGGCCGCTCGATAAATCTCGCAGAAGAATGCTGAATAGAGCAGAGTCAAGGCAATGACGCCTGCTTGATAAACAGTGAAATTATGTCCGAAAAGTAATGACCAGCCGAAATAAACCCATATGACGCTAACCAAAGCGGGAATCCCGCGAAAGACGTTTACATACGAAGAGGCAATCATGGACACAGCCCGCTTCGTGCTCATTCGCGCTAGCGCCAATATGAGTCCGATTACAAGGGAAATGATGAGAGCTGTGATTGAGACAGCGATGGCAGTACCAAGTCCTTTAAGGAGAATAACTCGATTCTCCCAGATGAGCGACCACCGAAAATTTACACCGCTGGTGTTCATTTAAAGCACCGATCCGATAAAACGTTGGGCCCGTTCATTTGTGCAATTGTCAAAGAAATCTCGCCCGCCACTTGCTACAACATAGCCGTCTTCCATGAAGACGTTTCGGTCCCCAATTTCCCGAGCAAAATTCATCTCATGGGTTACGACAACCATTGTCATGCCTGATTGAGCGAGCTTGCGCATTACTGCCAAGACTTCCCCAACAAGTTCTGGATCAAGGGCAGATGTTGGTTCGTCAAAGAGCATGACTTTTGGATCCAAACTCAGCGCGCGCGCAATTGCCACTCGTTGTTGCTGTCCACCTGATAGCTGACTTGGAAAACTTGCAGCCCAAGGAAGAAGTCCTACACTCTCCAACTCCGCAGCGGCGCGCTCTTCTGCATCATGCAGCGCAATTTTCTTAGTTGCCCGGAGTGGTAAAGCGATGTTATGCAGAGCGGACAAATGCGGAAAAAGATTGAATTGTTGAAACACCATTCCCACATAACGACGCAGTTCTAGAGGCTTTCCCCTTTTTACCCGCGCCTCCCCTTGGACGCCGGGACCGTATTCGGTGCCAAGCACCTTTATCGAACCTGAATCTGGCTCTTCCAAGAGATTAATACTTCGCAGCATCGTTGATTTTCCAGAGCCGGAAGGACCAAAAATTACAACGTGCTCTCCCTTCTTAACGACGAGATCAACACCATGCAAGACTTCTTTCGTACCAAAGGATTTATGAATGCTATTCAATTCGAGCAACACTGAATCACGTGGCTCAACCGAACCTGAAGTCATCATGCGCGTGAATGTCTCGCCTTCCATGTTCACATTGCGAACTTGTTTCACCGTGATGGCTCATCATTCTGGTACATCTACATGAAAGTCAAGGATGTTCTAGCGACATTTAAATAAGGATTTGATAACGAAAAATTATAATTTCAAGAAAGTCAAAACTTCGCTATAAATTTTCATAGTCAAAAACACCTATTTAATAGGGTTCGGTATGCGCACCCTCTGTATTTGATGCTGGACTCGTGAAACACTTGAGTTGTCGAAGGGATCTGCGCATGAACGATTCTGCAGCGTTGCAGAAATTGATGGCACACATTGAAATTGGCGACCAACTCAAACGCTACTGCTATTTCTTTGACTCAAACGACGTCAACGGATTGCGGACCCTATTTACCAAAGATGCTGAAGTAGATTATGGACCAGAAGTCCCATTGCTTGTTGGGCTAGATACAATAATAAATTCGATTTCTAAAGGGCTTGCCGGGACTTTCATTGCGACCAGCCATCACTTGTCAAACTTGATTATCGAATTGGACAACGAAGAAAACGCACACAGTTCGTCTTATGTATATGCCTGGCACAGCTATTACTCAAAACCTGAGATTGGTTATCTCTGGGGACAATATTCACACACGTTTCGCAAAGATGCCGGCATTTGGAAAATATCAACCCTAAAGCTTCGTGCCGTTGCCACCCAAAACTTTCATCGCGAAATTATGCATCCCGTGGAACGTAAGAAGAGTTAATTCACTTTTAACGCACGTACGATGCACCATTTATATCGATGGTGGCGCCAGTCAAATGGCGACTGCGTCCAGAAGCAAGGAAAACTACCAGATCTCCAATATCGGATGGAGGAACCAATTCCCCCAAGACGAGAGCGCCTTTCAATTTATCTTCGCCTCCACGTTGAATTGCTGCGGCTTCAGCCATTCTTGTCTTCACAATTCCAGGCGAGATTACATATGCCAAAATACCCTGCTTGGCATAATTCTGGGCAATGGTTTGTGTAACTGCTTTAATCGCCGCTTTCGACGCAGCATATGCCGACAACTCTGGAATCGCGGAGCCTCGTTGTCCGGACCAGCTCGACATTGAAATTATCACTCCACCTCCACTTGGAAGAAAATGTCGAACAGATTCTCGAATAATATTTGCTGCCTCAAAAACGTTGACCTGCATTGTTTCATCCCAGTTGGCATCCCAAGTTTCATCTGAACCTTCAAAAGGAGTTTCTACATTTATCGCCGCATTATTAACGAGTATGTCGATTCTTGGAACCACGGCTAACGCAGCGCGAAAGAGGGCGCGCCCGGATCCAGGCTGTGACAGATCGGCTGCCAAAAAGTGTTTCCGTTCTTTCGGGACGCCAGCGAGGGCTTCTTCAGCTCCTGCTCGATATGTTCCAAAATGAGAGATGACGACTGCTCCCGCTTCCCCTACGGCTTTTGCAGTCGCAGCACCTATTCCTCGTGAGGCGCCAGTCACCAAGACACTCTTGCCAGTCAAGTCGTACATTCGCAAGCCTTTCCTAAAGTAATCCTGCATCTACATTTACGATCTGACCAGTTACTCCTCTAGCCAAATCGCTGCAGAGGAAGAGCGTTACATTTGCAACATCTTCGATAGTTGCGAGCCTACCAAGGGCGGTCTGTTTACTAAGTAGTTCAAGCGCACTATCCACTGAAAGTTGCGAATTCTTCCCTCTCTCTTCAATCCTCGACAACAGCGCTTCCGTCGCTATTGGCCCAGGTCCAATTGCATTTACTCGAATTCCGAGTTTCCCTAGATCCATCGCGGCAGAACGGACGATGCCTAGGGCTGCATGTTTGCTTGCAACATATGGAACGATATTTGCATCTCCTTTCCAGGCATTAATAGATGCAGTTACAACAATCGATCCGCCAGGGCAACGAAGGTGCGGGGAACCATATTTGAGTGTCAAAAAAAGTCCTCTGCCATTTACGGCCATAACTTTGTCCCACGCCTCAGTAGTTGTATCCGCGATGGAGGCCCAAGACGGAACAATGCCCGCATTCGCAATCAAAAAATCAACGGGTTTGAAATTCTGCGGAATCCTTTCAAACGCCTCTTTGACCGAATCTTCATCCGTAACATCACAGTCAATAAATATCCACCCATTCTTCAATACGGATGGGGGTTTTTGGTCAAAAATAATTCCCTTAGCACCAACTTCACCAAAAGAATTAACCATGCCTTCGCCAAGGCCCGATGATCCGCCAGTAATAATTACTGATTTGCCATCAAAAATAATGTTCGCCATCCGCACCTCCAAAGATATCTTCGCTAAGCATATTGTGTGAGAAATAACTTTCCTAGGCAACATATATCAGTTATATTCCAACTACCAATGAACGCTTAAGGAAGTAACTTACTCAGCACTATGGCTTTGCAAAGGGAAAGGTATTTTTCGCAACGTGATTCGCACTCTCTCAGACGCTATAAAGGATTTGGTTCACGATGGCGAGTCAGTTGCCATGGAAGGTTTCACTCATCTCATTCCGTTTAGTGCTGCCGACGAAATAATCCGACAGGGAATTAAGGATTTGACACTTATTCGGATGACTCCCGATTTGATTTATGATCGAATGATTGGAGCAGGATGCGCCTCAAAGCTTGTTTTCTCGTGGGGAGGAAACCCTGGTGTGGGCTCTCTGCATCGTTTTAGAGATGCAATAGAAAATTCTTGGCCCCGTCCGTTAGAGATTGAAGAACACACTCACGCTGGACTTGCGAATCGCTATTTAGCAGGAGCGTCGGGATTGCCATTCGCGATTCTTCGCGGATACCAAGGTTCAGATCTGCTTGATCACACGGAGAATGTAAAGATTATCGACTGTCCCTTTACCGGAGAGCGTCTAGCAGCCGTTAAGGCTATCAATCCCGATGTGACCATTATTCACGCACAGCAAGCGGATCGCAACGGAAATGTATTGCTGTGGGGAATCACTGGAATTCAAAAAGAAGCCGCACTCGCCGCCAAGAAAGTAATCGTCACTGTTGAAGAGATAGTTGAATCTTTTGAACCAAAAATGAACTCTGCGATAATCCCAGCATTCGTTATTTCTGCGATCTGCATCTGCCCGAAAGGATCAGCCCCTTCGTATGCTTTGGACTATTACGAAAGAGATAATGACGCATACATTGCCTGGAATATTATCAGCAAAGAGAGGGAGACTTTTGTAGCGTGGCTTGATAAGGAAGTACTCAATTCTCCGGTGGACGTAGTTCAATCGTGAGCACAGATCAAATTGCTGAAATGGCCTGGTCCGCTGATGAGATGATGACGGTCTCAGCAGCTCGATCACTGACCAATACGGACACGTGTTTTGTTGGAATCGGAATTCCCAGCACTGCCGCAATTCTTGCTAAAGCCACCCACGCACCGGGACTTACTCTCATCTACGAGTCGGGAACCATCGATACCAATCCATCTCAATTACCCCTTTCAATCGGAGATGGCGAGTTGGCACAAACTGCGTTAACGGTCGTCAGCATTCCAGAAATTTTCAACTATTGGCTCCAAGCCGGTCGAATTAAGATCGGCTTCTTAGGGGCCGCACAAATCGATAAATTTGGAAATATCAACACGACAATTATTGGTTCATCGTACGACAATCCGAAAGTACGGCTTCCGGGTGCTGGCGGAGCTACGGAGATTGCAGGAGCTTGCATCTACACAACTATCATCTGTCGTCAAAGTACGCGCACTTTTTTGGAAAAGATCGATTTCATTACTTCCTGTGGCTTTGGAAAGGGACCTGGGTCGCGGAAAGAATATGGACTCACTGGTAAAGGTCCAAGGAACGTCATCACCGATATCGGTATTCTGGAACCAGACCCAGACTCATGCGAACTGGTACTTACTCAAATTCATGTAAACGTGACAGTAGAACATGCACTTAGGTCTACGGGTTGGGCCCTTAAAATTTCAGATAATTTAAAAGTTACTCAACCCCCAACTGAAAGAGAACTTGAAATTCTTCGAACCCTCAACACCACTTCTAACGCACACACTTAAGAGTTCTTCGTCAAGTTTTTAATAACCCATATCAAAGGCAGAGTTATTTTCGATAAGTTTTGTGAGTTCGAGGAGGGCTTCATCTCGCTTCAAGACATTCTCATGCCATTCATCGACCCGGAATAGTTGATCTATATCATCTGAAACTTTCTCAACTAGTTCAGCCGTCCAGGGATCATTTTGACCGCGCAATGCGCCCATGCTTGCGTAAGCTGCACCCATCCGTGAGACGTGCGCCTTTATGCCGCCTTGGACATTTAGAGCACTCGTGGCAAAAGGCCCGATGACGGTCCATCGTCGAGCCAATCCTTGAGTAACGATTCGATCGATATCGGAAGCACTCACAACTCCATCTCGGACCAAGCAATATGCCTCGCGTAAAATTGCGCCTTGTAGTCGATTGAAAACAAATCCTTCCGTCTCTGATTTCACCAAAACTGGACTCATTCCAACATTTCGCAGATTTTCCATTACGGTATCAACGATTTGGGGATCTGTAAACGGCGCAGGGACTACTTCTGCCACGGGCAGAAGGTATGGAGGGTTGCCTGGATGAACAATAAGGCAGCGCATATTGTTTTTCGTATTCGTTGCAAATTGACTGGTCGTAATTGCCGACGACGAACTCGCTAACACGACATGAGTTTCAGTCAAGGCATCAAGATTTTGAAAAATTTCGCACTTCAACTCAAGTTTTTCAGGGGCACACTCCTGCACATAATCTGCCCCCAAAACGGCACCTTCAAGAGTATCAAAATAATCAATTCGATCGACCACCGCGGAAATTTCTTCTGCAAGTAGACCATGCCTCTTTAACAGTTCTAGTCTTGACAAAATATCCGTGCGAGCCAGTTCGAGCCGTTCTTTTGCAATATCGAAAAGTCGCACCTGTTTTCCAGCTCGAGCAAAAACAATTGCCCAGGCATTTCCGATGCTTCCCGAACCAATGACAGCGTACGTATCAAACATATTTATCTCGTGCGATCTGGATATTTACGCAAATATGCGCGCCATGTTGTAGCCCATTTCGAAGGATCGTTAAGGCCAGATCCATCCATTTTATGAACCACCTGATTATGCGGTGAGGATTTTACAATTTCCGGAGTATCACGTGCCTCTTGGCAAACATGGGCTAATACATCTATCCAGTAATCGATATCTTCCACTGACCACAATTCGCCCGCCTCTGGAGTAAAAGGTTCTGGAATAAACCATGGTTCATGACTCAGCCAATATGCATCAACTCCGAAGTCAGTCATGCGATTTTGGACGTCTAAGGTTGAGACTCCCGTTTCAGCGGTGAGCTCACCCAATGAGTATCGAGTCATTTCCAGACGACGTTTTGTGAGTTCAGGCAATCCTTTTGTCACGCCAGGAATCTCCAGCAGGCGCTTCTCCATGTAATTATTCGCTAGTACTGAGATATTGGCTGCGTCTCTAAGTCCTTCAGCACCCATCGCTCTAGTCCACGCGTATGCGCGAATAACGACCGGCACATTGCCCCAGAACTCTCGCACTCTTCCAATACTCAATGGTCCTTCCTTCTCAAGAACGAATTTTCCATTCGCATCTTTCTTAATAAGTGGCCCAGGCAAAAATGGCACGAGCGCCTCGGTGCATCCATAAGCGCCAACGGCAGGTCCCCCGCCACCTTTTGGCCCCCCAAAAGTCTTGTGCAACATGAACATGCAGGCATCAAAACCCAACTCTGCCGCGCGCACTCTCGTCATAAGACCGTTGAAATTAGCATGGTCATAGAAACAAAGACCACCAGCTTCGTGAACAATATCGACCCATTCTTTGATGTGTGGGTTGTAAATTCCGATGTCATCAGGATTGTTCACCATTAAAGCGGCTGTCCTCGAAGAAACGACGGCACGTAGCGCCTCCACCGAGGCATAACCATCCGCTTCAAGCGGCAAGGTAATTACTTTGAACCCAGCCGCTGCAGCGGTCGCGGGACTGGAAGGGTGAGCTTGGGCGGTGGTAATAATTTCATTGCGTTGGCCAAGTTGACCTCGAGATGCATGATATGCACGAGTGATGCATGTCTGCGTGTAAGCCGCATCCGCACCACCACCGGCTTGAAATACAAATTTACTCATACCGGAAAGTTCGCGAAGTAACTCATCAAAGCGATAAACGATTTCCAAAACTCCCTGCAAGGTATCTTCATGTTGCAAAGGATGTAACTGCGAAATAAAGGGTTGGTACACCAAGTTTTCGCTGACCCGAGGGTTGTATTTCATCGTGCAGGTTCCGAAAAGACTAACTCCCATCATTCCCATGGTCTGCTGAGACAAATGGATGTAATGCCTTTCCACTTCAAATTCAGACAATTCCGGAAGAATAGGAAGTCGATCTCTACGCATGGAGGGTGAAACAAGGTTTATTCCCTTGCCAACAACTTCCACTATTCCAGGCTCAGTTGAAGGCAAAATTGCTCCTCTTCGCCCTTCCGAGCCCATCTGCATAACTAAAGGTTCATCCCATGAAGCTGCTCGATAATTCTTCATTTTCGAAGGGCTCATTTGACTGCCTCCTCAAGAGCTTGGACAAGTCGATCAATATCTTCTTCCGTATGAATTTCGGTGACGCAATACAAGGCTGACTTTCCTAGCTCAGGAAAATCAGAAGTCAAATCTTTGCCTCCGAATATTCCGAGTTTTCTCAGTCGGCCATTGATCACTTCAACATCAAGGGTAGATTTATCAAAATTCACAATAAATTCTTTAAAGAAGCCTTCTGCCCAAAGAACCTTCAGTCCAGGTATTGAATCAATCCTAGAAGCGGCAAAGTGGCTTCTTTCTATAATTGAAGTTCCGATGTCCCTAAATCCTTGCGGTCCCATGAGTGACATATAGACGGCATTTGCTATGGCCCAAAGATAAACAGAGTTGCCAGTCCAATCCTTACCCTGCTCACGTGAACCATAAGAAGATTGCTCGAATAGCGTTAAGCCAAAAGCCATTTCTCCTTCTACGGATGTTGAAGCCAAGCTCACTTGTAAAGTCGGATACTCTCTGGCGTACCGCTCTTCGTCACGAGTGGCAATAAATCCTCCGACTCCTCCACCACAATTCATGTGAACGCCCAGCGGTTGAGTTGTCCCAACGACAATATCAGCACCATATTCGCTCGGTGGAGTAAGAATTCCCAAGGAAATGGGATCCACTCCAACGATTACCTCAGCGCCACATTCGTGCGCTAATCTGGAAACTTCTTTTGCTTCAGATTCAACTACTCCTAAATATGAAGGATTATCAAAGTAAACCGCCGCAACATCGGTCCCCAACTTCTTCTTGAGGTCTTCTAGATTGATTCGACCGCTAGCTTCCTCTATTGCAACGGAAACTATTTCAATATAGCCCGCTAACTCTGGAAGGGAGCAGTAACTCTTAATGACTGCCAATCTCTCCGGATCAAGGGAGCGTGGAAGAAGCACTTTAAAACGTTTTGTTAGCCTAACCGCCATTCGAATTGCATGACCACCTGCTGTACCAAAACTATAAACGGGCAAACCCACAAACTCCATGCCGACTAGTTCCCCTAGCTGGCTCGCAAATTCAAACCAGGCTTGGCTTCTCCCATGATCCGAGGAAGGCGTTCCCCAAACGGGAGTTAGGAATTCAGCCCTTGTGACCATTTCATCACAAATTGCTGGCACATAATGTTGCCAGCATCCAGCGCCAAGAAAATTGAGACTATCTTCGCAACTAGTACTTTTGCGCAAAATGTCATTCATGTGGCGATACAGTGATGATTCAGAGCTCAGGACTGGACCAAGGTTAAATTCACGTTTCGTTATATGGTCTGGAGGAATTTGTTCGAACAATTCCTCGACGTTGGAAACGCCCGCAACCTTCATCATGTGCTGAAAATTTCCCACATTTGAATTCGCCATATAGGGATGTGCAATGGGTTCCGTCGGACTCGCCTTGGTCATCATTTCTCCTTTTCCG
Organism: Actinomycetes bacterium; assembly: GCA_025363635.1. Taxonomy (GTDB): domain Bacteria; phylum Actinomycetota; class Actinomycetes; order Nanopelagicales; family Nanopelagicaceae; genus QYPT01. The sequence goes on along the minus strand of JANYDL010000040.1, from coordinate 17,566 downwards.
TCTTCATACTGCTTCCTCTTTTGCTTCTACTCTCTTTGGAACTATAACTCGACAGACCGTACTCCTACCCGGTGCGACTAAAACCTCTCTGTATCCTTCCAGTTGCGCTTCAATTTCGAGATCCCCAAGATCAACTTGAAGGTGAACTGGAAAAAGTTTAGCTATTTTTTCTGCACTAGAAAGTAAAACGATATTCTTGGGCGACACGAGGTCTATTACTTTTGCACTCAGTTGCTGATTTCCACGACCAAGTAAGAATCCCTGTCCCCCGATAACTCCTAAAAATAGAGTTGCTTCTCCAAACCTTGTGAGTAGTTCGAGTATCTCGTGTTCGCCTAGATCTTTCCCCACAAGTTGTCGGTTGAAAACCGCATCAATACCTCCGACATAGCCTTCCAACCCTAATATTTGAATGATTTTGTGGGTCGTTGCCCCTGGGCCAAAAAGGTATAGCCTAGATGGATTAAGTGATTGTGCAATCTCTTGCGCCAATTCATCTATACCTACATCACCTTGAACGCTTGACATTGATTTCGCGCTTTGTAAATACTCTCTCGAATAAGGTGCTGCAGCCATCCCAAAAAATCGACTAGGTTGCCAAGTTGAGTTTGAATTTTCCCCTAGTGAATGTTCCTGTGCGACGTCGAGAATCTCGACCTGATGCACTTTGACTTTCTTCGCGTCCAGAATAAAACTTCGGACCAATTCGCCAGCCGTATTTGGGCTATATGCGAATACTCCACTTCTCATTTTTACTCCAGCTGGAATTCCCAAGATCGGAACTCGATCGCCGATCGCCTCATAAATATCCCTGGCAGTCCCGTCACCCCCCGAAAAGAGGATGAGTTGTACGCCACATAGGACCATATATTTGACCGCTTCTTGGGTATCAGTGGCGCTCGTTCGTCCCTGATGATGAGATGGAATGCTTTCTGTTGTAAATCCCAATATTTTAGAAACTTCGTAGCCCATCGCACCTGGTGGAGCGAGCACAACAAACTTCTCACTTATCTCTTTTAGCGAGAAGAGAGATTGAGCTGCTCGATCCGCGGCCAGGGGAGATGCACCAAGTTGTATCGCTCTTTCGTACAAATCCCCATCTGTTCCATGCAAACCAACTTTTCCGCCCATGCCTGCCACCGGGTTAATGATCAACCCAAGTCGGAAAAGATCTTTTCCCACGAAAGAACTATCCCCGTCCAATTTCTGCAGCAATTTGATCTGTTGCTTTACGGGTGGTTTCGACCATTACATCTAGCTCGGATTCGGTGACAACGAAGGGAGGGGAAAAAGCGATGGTGTCGGCCGCAGGAAGTGCTCTTGTGATGACGCCTAGCTCCATTGAACGACGTGCAATGCGAATTCCGATTTTGTCTGATGAAGGAAAGGCTTTCAGTGGCGATCTGGATTCCACGAATTCAACTGCTGCAATCAACCCTGTGCCTCGAACCTCACCAACAAGCGGATGGTCAGCAAAAACGGATCTGACTTTCTCTTGCAAGTAAAGTCCGCGTGTAGCAGCCCTCTCAATCAATCTCTCCTCATCAATAATGTCCAAATTCGTCATGGCGGCTTTTGTTGCAAGTGGGTGGGCCGAATAGGTATATCCATGCCCAAAAACGCCCAATTTGTCGCCCGCATCAACCAACACTCGCCAGATCTTTTCTGAGACGAGGCATGCGCTCAATGGAACATATGCCGAAGTGATTCCTTTCGCCACTGTAATGAGATCAGGTTTCATGCCGAAGAATGTTGTACCAAAATCAACACCCAAACGGCCAAAACCTGTAACCACTTCATCGGCAATCAGCAAGACATCATATTTATCTAGGATCGCTTGGATTGCAGAAAAATATCCCTTTGGCGGAACTAAAACGCCACCAGCGGCTTGAAGCGGCTCAGCAATAAACGCAGCCACTGTTTCAGGACCTTCTTTAAGAATCAAATCCTCAAGATCTTTTGCGAGAGCGTCTGAAAATTCCTCATCAGTCATACCTGGCTCAGCTTCCCAGAGTCGATGTGGAGCTCGAGTGTGTCGAATCATCGGTAGCGGCAAATCAAAACCATTATGCAAATTGTCGAGACCTGTCAACCCAGCAGATAAAACTGTGACCCCATGGTATCCACGAGTTCTAGCAATAATCTTCTTCTTAAGTGGACGACCAAGTGCGTTATTGTAAAACCAAATAATTTTCGCCTGCGTGTCATTTGCATCAGAACCACTGTTGCCAAAAAAAACCTTCGACATCGGAACTGGCGCTCGACGTATAAGTCTTTCTGACAACTCCGCGGCAGCCTCAGTGCCCATCGACGCAAAAGAGTGGTAATAATTGAGAGTCTCAACTTGTTCCTTCATAGCATCAGCCATGCGAACATTTCCATACCCAATATTCACGCACCACAATCCTGCAAGTGCATCTAGATACTTATTGCCATCCACATCGGTCAGTGTTGAACCCTTCGCAGAGTGAAAGATTTTTGGTCCAGTTTGTTCATGAGACTTGAGCGCCGTGAATGGGTGGAAGAAGGCATCCCGGTCGAAACTCTTTAATTCCTCATTCCGAGAATTACTCATTGTGATTGCTCCACCTTCCATTTGTTCGGATTGCGAATTCTTTAGCCACTCCAATGTATCGAGCGCAGGATACGATGTCTACACTGGAAAATGTGGAAAAAGTGACTTCTTTCGCCGAGAAAAGGAAAAGAAATGATTAATGAATCTTCGATGAAACTGACGGACAAGACGCTTCTTAAAGATCAACTCCTCATCGGCGGAAAATGGTTGGCCGGCGCCGGCAATGTCCGAAAAGAAATTAAGAACCCTGCAAACGGAAAAGTGATTGCTACAGTCGCTATGGCAGAGGCCGAGGATGTTCAGAAAGCTATTCTTGAAGCAGAAATTGGATTTAAAGTCTGGTCAGCACTTACGGTTATCGAAAGAGCAAAGATTTTACGCAATTGGTTTAACTTGGTAGTTGAGAGCGCTGATGACCTCGCAACTATTTTGACGAGTGAACAGGGAAAACCTTTTGCGGAGGCGAAAGCAGAAATTATTTATGGTGCCGGCTTCATTGAGTGGTATGCCGAAGAAGGAAAACGTGTGTATGGCGAGACTATTCCGACCAATGTTGCAGGTCGAAGATTGATGACAATTCGTCAACCAATTGGCGTGACTGCCGCAATTACTCCTTGGAATTTTCCTATGGCAATGATTGCAAGAAAAGCAGCTCCAGCTCTTGCGGCGGGGTGTTCCATGGTTATCAAACCAGCAACCGATACGCCCCTATCCGCGCTTGCGATGGCCGAACTTGCGCAACGTGCAGGAATCCCGAACGGTGTGCTAAATGTAGTTGTTGGAAATCCAAAAGTTGTGGCGCATGAAATCACTTCAAGCCCTATCGTGAAAGCCCTCAGTTTCACGGGCTCGACTGAGGTTGGTAAAATCCTCATGGCGGCTTGCGCCGGAACTGTCAAGAAAGTTGCCATGGAATTGGGTGGCAACGCTCCGCTAATCGTTTTCGACGATGCGGATTTGGATTTGGCAGTCGCAGGCGTAATGGGATCAAAATTCAGAAATTCTGGACAAACTTGTGTTTGCGCCAACCGCATTTTCGTTCAATCCGGAATTTACGATCGCTTCAATGCGAAATTGAAATCTGTTGTTGAGCAACTCAAGGTTGGTAACGGACTCGATTCTGGCACCACCCAAGGTCCTCTGATCAATGAAAGTGCTGTCGCAAAAGTCGAATCCCACATTGAGGATGCAGTTCTCAAAGGGGCCGAGGTAATTTCCGGTGGATCCCGAGGAGAATTGGGCGGTACTTTCTTTCAGCCAACCATCCTTACCGGGATCGACCAAAACATGCTCATCTGGAATGAAGAAACCTTTGGCCCTGTAGCAGGCATCGTGAAATTTGAAACTGAAGCCGAAGTTATTCAACTTGCTAATGACACCCCTTTTGGGCTCGCCGCTTATTTCTTTACCCAAGATTTAGGAAGAAGTTGGAGAGTTGGAGAAAAACTTGAAGCGGGAGTTGTAGGAATCAATACTGGTCTCATTTCCTATGAAGGAGCGCCATTTGGTGGAATTAAGGAATCTGGCGTTGGTCGAGAAGGCTCCATGCACGGAATCGATGAATTCCTTGAATACAAATATCTTTGTATTGATGGACTTGCAGATAAGTCCTAGCTCTTAGGGAGATTTACGGATAGATCGGTTTCTATCAGAAATGCCGTTTTCTTCAATTGCGGCAAGAAGTCATTGAGGAGCATTTCAACAGTTACTCTTGCTGCATGTGCACTCACATTGATAGCGGCCATGACTTTGCCCGATTGATCTCGAACAGGCACCGCAACAGATCGAACTCCCTCTTCGAGTTCTTCATCATTAATCGCCCATCCTTGTTCTCGTACCGTATCCAAAACACTGATTAATTCCTTGGCTCCAACAACTGTATGGGAAGTCAATTTGGGACGTAGCGACTTACCCAGATACTCGTCCAATTCTTTCTTGGTCAATGCAGCAAGTAGTACTTTCCCCATTGAAGATGAATATGCAGGTAGTCTCACGCCTACAGAAAGATTGACGGACATAATTCTGTTTGCCGCTGCGCGACAGATGTAGATAATTTCCTCGTCTTCCAAGACGCTTGCCGAACAGGATTCACGCAATTCATTTGTCAAAACTTCCAAATGATTCTGAGCCACCGAAACGAGACTAACAGAAGATAAATAGGCATACCCAAGTTCTAAGACTTTGGGACGTAAAAAGAAATCGCGTCCAGTACTGCCAACATAATGCATGGATTCCAATGTCAAAAGGAATCTTCTTGCAGTGGCTCGAGTGAGTCCCGTACGTTGAGCTACTTCGGAAAGAGTGAGTTTCACGTTGAGTTCGTTAAACGCGCGAATAACTGCAAATCCTCGATCTAAGGATTGTACGAAATCCCTCGGTTTGCGCTCATGATCTTCTGACACTTCACGTTCCTCCACTTTTCCTTAAATATCCAGACATGTAAAAATAGCACTAACACAGAGACTCGGCATGACCGTCAAATGAGAGTTAATCGTGATGGAATCACTTTCACCAATTTGTGCGGTAGATGAACATATAGATCGTCAAGTGGCGCTCTGTCTTGAGCGGGCAGAAATTGAAAGATACGTTCCAGTGATGATCAACGGAAAACTACACGCGAGACCTAACGTCAAAGGCTCATGCGCAAAAACTATTCCGACAAGGACGGCCACCATAGGGTTTGTGAAGGCGAGGTAGGTGCTCTTTGTAGGACCAATTTCCTTAATAAGTTCAAAGAAGTTCCAAAATGCCAAAGCTGTACAAACGACCCCGATAACGAGGACTGCAATAATTATGGATGGGCGTGGAAAATGTTTTGGAAGGGAGAAGGCAGCAGGCACCGACCAAATTCCCGCCGTCATTATCACTGTGAGCGCAACAGCCCCAAGCGATGGAACTTCTTGTAGATGTTTTGCAACAACTCTCGGTGCATAAGCGAATCCCGAAGTGGCAATGAGAACAAGAGATATTGCTCCCCAATTCAGATGGGTTTGAATGCCATCAAGACCCACCAATAGAACAACGCCACATATTCCGATAGCCAGACCGGCTGAGGCCCTCTTAGTAAATAATTGTGGCTCCCCCGCTACAAATGCGAAGAACAATCCGATAATCGGAATAGCAGTCATTAATAAACCGGTAAATGATGATTCAAGATATTTTTGCGCAGTCCCAGTAAGCCACCATGGAATTGCGATTTGAGCAAGGGCAAAAAGCAGGACCCATGGCCATTGACTCAACGCTTTTTTCAAAGCGCCCGAACGCCAAGTAGGCGGAGCCAAGATAGCCGCTGCGATTCCTGCACGAAGAAAGACGATGAGGCTGGGACTGAGTTCGGTCAATATGACTTTTGTGAGCCAAAATGGCAAACCCCAAATAGCGCTATTTGCAATAAAAAGAATGAGTCCGCGTCGAGACATCTACTATGACTCAGTTTGGGCGATGATGCCGATCGGTGTCGGTTTGTACGGCACTTGCGGGGCAAAACCTGAAAACTCATTTGGCATCGAACCAGATTTTTCCTCGGTTAAATGTAGAGTGAAAACGCCACAGTAACGTCCTTGGCACATTCCCATTCCAATTCGAGTTACGCGCTTTAGGGCACCAGTGGTGAGGACATCTTGCGAGTAACCATTTTCTACTACTTCGCGAGTGATACCGAGACAGCGGCAAATAACGGTCTTTGCTGATGCAACTTGCGTCGTTATTGTCGGCGCATCAAAAACGCGCCATAACCACTTTTGAAAATTCAGATTTCTAACATATCGATTATGGGCATTCCGGACTTCCCGATTCAGCGCAAGCGAGGGTCGACGACCTAAAATCGAAAGAATCTTGGAAGCGGCTAATACGCCGCTGCATTGGGCGACCTGTGCGCCAAATATTCCACCGCCATCTCCCAATACAAAGACCTCTTCAAGTGATGTTGCTCCGAATGCATCTCGGATGACGCGATAACTCTCTGATTTTTGGTCATATTCGTGCTTACATCCGAGGGAACGCGGGATTTCGTTCGAAGACAAAAAACCGTACCCGATGGCAACCGAGTCGGTTTTGATAGATTTTGAAGAATCTTTAATTGGAAATCCGTCGTTATCAATCTTGCTAATAGAGATTTCTTCAACCCGTGATTCTCCATGGAATTCGTTAATGACTCGGCCGAAGTAAATCGGAACCTTTGCACACAGAAGAGTCACGAAATAGCCAATTCCTTTAACTACCATTGATGGTGAGTACCAGAAGAGCGCAAAGGATGCAGCCAGATTCTTTAACTTAAAAGGATTTGCAAGTTCTGCTAACCCTTCGACTTCGCCACCACCCCTTACAAGTTCGGCAGCCATTTGAATATTGAGTGGTCCATTCCCCGCGATAAAGGTCCTCTCTCCCGGTCGAACATTGTATGAACGTAAAAGAGTCTGAGCCGCACCTGTCGTCATGACGCCTGGCAAGGTCCATCCTGGGGCAAAGAGCGCTCTCTCATATGCTCCCGTGGAGAGCACCAGTTGTTTGGCTCGAATTATCCATCTCTGTTCAGCACTGGCTGCCATAAAATAGTTGAAACCAAATGCGCCCCATACGGCGGTGCCACTGAGAATTCGCGCTCCGCTTTGCATAACTCTTTCGATAAGTGCACGTCCATCGCGAAATTGTTGGTCAAGGTCGTAAATATTGAGAAATGGATCTGATGGTTGCTTGAAGTATTGCCCGCCCAACTTTGCTCTCTCGTCAAGAAGGACGACGTTTAATCCGGATTCAGCAAGGATGCTCGCGCACGTAAGCCCCGCCGGTCCCCCACCAACAACAAGTACATCCGGAGAGATTTCGGTTTCTGGCAATAAATCGACTTCCATATGAGATTTTTCAATTTCTACACGTGGATATGCCCTTTGTTGATTGACATTAAGATTCGATTTAGCCGCAGTCATACAGGCGAGTCTCTCTCCCTCACCATCAACGTCAACCAAACATTCATTGCAAACGCCCATTCCGCAGAAAATTCCTCGTTTACTTTTATCTGCGCTTTCCTTAAACTCGTAAATACCAGAGTGAATTAATGCCGAAGCGATGGAGTCACCATTTTTTGCCGATATTCTTTTGGCATTAAAAGTAAATTCGATTGAAGAAGACTTTTCTCTTCTTTCTTCAGACGAACTTCGCAAAATTCCTCCTGAAACAATGTGTTGTGAATTCATCGTGATAACTCTTATCGTAGACTGTCCAGGGAACTGGTCAGGAACTACTGCGAATTTTAGGAAAGGTAATGTGAGATGGGCACTTTGACTGAAAAAGTAATTCTTGTTACAGGTTCTTCGAAGGGCATCGGATGTGCGACTACCGAACTTCTTGGACGCGAAGGTGCTTACCTAGTTGCGCAATATGGGACCGATCACGATGGCGCACTTACAGCGACGAAAGATATTCCTGAAGATAGAAAATTACTCATTCATGCTGACTTCAATGATCCCTCCGCACCCAAACGCCTTTGGAACGAAGCTGTGAACTGGAAGGGCAGAATTGATGTCCTCGTAGCCAATGCAGCCATCATGCCGGAGGCAGCTTTCTCGGACTCTGATGAAGCATGGGAGGCCGCCTGGTATTCGGCTATTCAAGTCAATACAACAGCCCCGGCATTTCTTATTAGAGAAGCTGTAAATCATTTCCTCACTCGAGGTGGAGGAGACATTATTGGAATCTCGAGTTGGGCCGCCCAGAGAGGCGCAGGAAATATGAAATTAGGTGCCTATTCTGCTTCGAAAGCGGGGATTGCCGCTTTAGTGAAGACAATTGCACGCGCCTACGGGAAAGATGGTATTTATGCATACCTGATATCTCCTGGAGTCGTACGCACAGGGATGTCTATCGCTTCCGCGATAACTCAAGGAGGCGAAGAGAAGATCACTGCTTCCCTGGCCATGGGTGAATGGGTTCCACCAAGTGACATTGGAGAGATGGTTGCATTTCTGGCGACCGGTAAACAGAAACACCTGTCAGGCTCCACTCTGGATATAAACGGAGCGACATATATTCGATAGTTGCTTACAGCGTTCGTTGCCTCGTCGTTAATTTTGGACGAGAACCGCTATTCCTTGGCCAACTCCAATGCAAGCAGCTGCAATTCCATACCTGCCGCCCTGTCGCTTCAATTGACGAGCACAGTCGATCACTGCGCGAGCCGCAGATGCCCCTACCGGATGACCAAGAGCAATTGCTCCACCGTTCACATTCACCTTCGCAATCTCAATTTCCGGAAGTTCGTGAAGCACGGAAAGCACCATGGCAGCGAATGCCTCATTTATTTCCCATACATCAATGTCACTGATACTCAAGCCCTGTTTCTTTAATAGCTTTTGGATTGCATAAACGGGCGCAATGCTGAACTCATGCGGCTCCGTTCCAACTACTTGCGCAGAAACTATCGAACCAATCGGGAGCAAGTTCAATCTGGATGCGCTTTCTCCATCTGTAATTAAAGTTAGTGTGGCCCCGTCATTGAGAGGCGATGAATTGCCAGCAGTAACACTTCCGTTCTCAGAGAACGCTGATTTGAGGCCGGAAAGTTTCTCCAGCGAAGTGTCTGGACGAATCGATTCATCCTTTCTTACCTCCGCGATCGGCAGGACCCATTCAGAGTGGAATCCAGAATTCCAAGCGCTCTCCGCCAATGAGTGGGAGCGAAGCGCCCACTCATCCTGCATGGCTCGACTAATTCCAAAATTTTCAGCTACAACCTCTGCGCACCGACCTAAGCTACTTGTCCATTTTGACGGCATCGCAGGGTTTATTAACCGCCATCCCACCGTAGATTGATTAAAAACGGGCACTTCCGACGCCGGGCCGCCTAACCTTTCAACTATCCAAGGCGCCCGACTCATGCTCTCAACCCCACCAGCCAAAACCATGGAGGCATCTCCAGATCGCACCAACCGCGAAGCCTGGATGAGCGCTTCTGCACTTGATCCGCACAACCTATTTACAGTCACTCCTGGAACCGAAACTGGGAGTCCTGCTAACAGTAAGGACATACGTGCAACATTTCGGTTGTCATCTCCGGCTTGATTAGCATCTCCGACAATGACATCGTCTATTGATTCAGGTTGCAGCCCTTTTATTGCTCCCATTAATTCTTTTATCAATGTACTTAGAAGGTCATCGGGTCTGACCTGAGATAAGCCTCCTAAATACTTGCCGAATGGCGTACGGATGGCAGTTGCAATGACAGGACTATTTAAATTCGAACTCACTCTGCTCCCCCGACTTTTCTTTTCTCAATATAAATATCATCGCCGTCTTGGAATGCTGGTCCATTCATCACTAAGTACTTTCCCTTGCCAGCAAAACTATAAACACAGGACTTGTAAATGATAACCACATCGCCTTGAGCGGCACTTATCAAATCTGTATTATTGCAGTCAAAAGTGAAATCTCCCTCAAGTATGTAATACACGCGCATGCTTGCATCGGTCTTCAGTGGGCGGTGTTCACCGTCCATCGCAACCCATGTCATGCTAATTTCCGGTCCATCGACCTTTCGGCTAACTAATTGGCGCATGACTAAATCGTTACTCTCTTCAGAGATCACTGAAAGTAGATCCGATCTCACAAGTCGTGCATTGTTCTTCACTTATTCGATACCCACTTTCCTATACTCTGACCAAAATTAAACTTCTCCTTGAAGGCAGAGACATTCAAATAAAAAAACCGAAGAATTGCGCCGATAAAATGGGCCGGCGACCCTCGCCATGGTGTTAACGAAGGTCGCCGTATCCCGCCCCCTTAATAAACTATGCGCTCCAGTTTGACTGAACAGAAACTGACTGCAAACCCAACTTGCGTGCGCTATTGCCCACATACTTATCCCACAGGCCAGCCAGAGTGTTATGCGAGGTCTCGTAACGTAACCACGTGTCAACATAATTCTTCATGGCAAAATCTCCCGCTGGCATGAAGAAACTGTTCTCATCGACAAAGACCGGCTTGCCCTTGAATACAGTAAGTTTTGGCGTTGCCTTAATGGCATCTGCAACGGAGAATTCACCGACGATCATGGCGTTTGAGCGCCCTGCACTTACGTCGGCCAGAGCTGCCTGGTTATCTAGCCTCTTGAGCTTTGCCTTTGGATAGAGAAGCATTGCTGCTGACTCTTGGGAAGACCCCAAAACTACGGCAATTGTCACGGAGGAACTATTCAATTGCGAGAGCGATGAAATCTTGTATCCAGGCTTGAGAAGTACAACGTTTGACTCAACAAAAGCTGGAGCGCCCGAGAAAAGAACCTTCTGCGCGCGCTCAGGCTTGATGGTAGCGGCGATACCTGACATATCGAACTTTCCTGCTGCTTGACCTGCAAAAAGATCACCGAAAGGAATTTCAACCCACTTTGGTGTTGCTCCCAGCGAAGCCGCAAGTGATTTGGCGAGATCAACAATGTATCCAGTTGGGACGCCGCTTGCAGTCTTGAATTGCAGAGGAGCGAAAGTTAAATCAACACCAAAACTAATTTCTTTCGTCGCCAACACTCTATCGAGAATGGAATTGTAATTACCAGTTGCGTTAACCACCGGGGAACTTGGGGATATTTTCGCAGCCAGTGCTGGTGAAGCCAATGCAGGAGCTGCTATTGCCGAAACTGCACCTGCTCCAAGTACCAGTCCTGCATTTTTAATAAATTTACGGCGATCCGTAACTGAGGAATCAGTAAGAACTGCTTCTTCTCCACCGTCATTTACATTTTTGTTCCTTGACATATTACTCCTTTGCGAATCGAAAAAAACTTGAACAGATTTATTCCGTCAATGAAATCTAAGACCGTTACTAGGAGCAATGTCAATGATTGAACAAAAAAACAATATGCGTTTTGAAAAAATTAATTCAAAACATCAATAATGACGGTGGTTTGTGCGCTATGCGCAGAAAGCTTCTTCTCGAGGACGCTTACTCCTCGCGACACCACAAGAACTGCAAACAGATAAAGCAGACCAGCGAATGTATAAAACTCAAAAGGACGATAGTAAAGATTTGCTAACGCTTTTGATTCACGCATTAATTCTGGGACACCGATGATGCTAAGTATTGCTGTATCTTTGATTGCATCTACATATTGATTTCCAAGAGGCGGAATTATTACTCGAAATGCCTGTGGTAGCACTATGTGAAGCATGACGTTCCTACGAGATAGACCAAGCGCCATACCTGCTTCTATCTGACCTTTGTTAACCGCCAAAATACCTGACCTAAAAGTTTCCGATAGATAGCCACTATTTAGAAGCGCCAAGGTAATAATTCCTGCAGGAATTGCCGGAAGATTGACTCCTGCAGCGATCGCTAAACCAAAATAAACCCAGATAATTAAAACGTAGAGAGGTATACCCCTAAAGAATTGCGTATAAATAAATGCAATCCAACGCAAAATTTTTACCCGCGATAGTCGCATGAGCGCAACAATTAGTCCCAAAAGTATGGCAATGATTATTGCCACAGTTGCACAAGCCATTGCTATTGCGAAACCTTTGAGGAGAATGGGCATACTTGACCAGACGGAAGTGAAATCAAAGAATGGTTGTGCGCTATTCACTGCGCCCCCTTCCTAATCGACGTTCTAACATCCAGGCGAATCCAGAGATCGACACCGTAAGAGCGACAAAGACGATTCCTGCTACTGAATACAACTCGAATGGCGTAAAAGTTTGAAGCGAAACATATTGGGCCACATAAATCATGTCTGAGACTCCAATAACAGAGACTATGGTCGCTCCTTTGAGTAGCCCGACATAGACGTTAACCGATGGGGGAACAACCACCCTTAATGCTTGCGGAAAAATTACGTGGAAAAATGTCGTGCTTTTCGAAATACCCATAGCCATAGCCGCTTCTCGCTGGCCCGGATCCACTGCGAGCAATCCACCGCGGAAAACTTCCGCCATATATGCTCCGCCAGTTATTCCCAATGCCAGTGCACCGGCTTGAAACTCAGTGAAAAGAACATGAAACTTAAGCGAAAGCCCGTAATAGACCCAGAAAAGCATCACGAATAGAGGAATAGAACGAAATACTTGGGTAATCCCATTCGCAACAGAGCGGGTAAGGCGCAAAGGACTCAGTCTTCCCATTGCCAAGAGCAATCCAAATATAAGTGCGATTGCCATTCCAACTAAGGACACCTCTAACGTGATCCACAAACCTTTTAGGAGTTCTGGCAGATATTTATCGATTACCGCCCAATCGAATTTATACGAGTTCATCATCAGGCCTTAGTTCAATATGGCAGAAAGAAATGATCGAGTCCGTGGTTCGGTCGTTTTGCGAATCTGATCAGGAGTCCCAATTTCGACGATGCGACCCTGATCCATAAAGACAATGCGATGCGCAACCTGAAATGCGAAATTCATTTCGTGGGTGACCACAACCATCGTCATTCCGGCTTTAGCTAACCTTCGGATTTCTTCTAGAATCCCATTTACTAATTCTGGATCAAGGGATGAAGTGGCCTCATCAAAAAGCATCACCTTCGGCTGCAAGGCGAGAGCACGTGCGATCGCGACACGTTGCTTCTGGCCACCCGATAACTTTTCTGGATATTGATCAACTTTTTCAGCAAGCCCTACTTGGCTAAGAGCCTCAACCGCTGCTTTCCGCGCATTATCTTTACTTTGCTTTCTCACCTTGGTCAGGCCCAACATGACATTCTGTGCGGCAGTCATGTGTGGGAAAACATTGAAATTTTGAAATACCATGCCAATTTCGCTGCGCAAGACCGTTAATTTTTGCTCATATTTTCTGTTGGCTAAAAAATTATATTTCGAACTCATGGCCTTCCAACTATGCCCTTGAAAAATTACTTCGCCCTCATCAGGTGCGGCAATAAAATTGATGCACCTAAGAAGTGTGCTCTTGCCAGATCCGCTTGGACCAATAATGACAAGTACTTCACCTTCGCTGACAGCTAAATCAATCTTGTCTAGAACCCGATGGTTACCGAAGGTCTTTGATACACCAACTAATTTCAAAAAATCTGGGGCCAAGGCATCTGGCGCGCTAACCGGACTGGACATTTTTTCGCATCCTTTCCCAAGAAACGTAAAGCTCTCGCAATTTCTACGCCTACGACCCTTGAAACCCTAGTCAGGTTCATATCCCTAATCAAATAAATTGTAAATATGGTCCAGGTGGACAACCTGATGCGGCATAAGTTCGCTAAGCGCACGGGACGTATGTTCTTATTTGCAAATTACCATACGTATGCCGACGAGCAGGGATGAATTCAGGACAACATGGAAAATGAAAACTTACTCATCCAACGTTTAGAAATACCACTAGGTTGGATCAATTAATTTTCTAAGACTTACCTTGACACATAAATCATTTTGTCGTCGCGCGGCAAAGCCATGCGTCGGCGGTAGAAAGCAAAAATGTTGGCAAAGAGCACGCCAAGCACCACGAGTACTTTGACCCCAAGATAAGAGAAGAACATAGTGACAAAGCCTAAGAACGGAATATAGCTACTTACGTAACGAACTTGCGCGTAATTATCTAACGTGAAAACCTCAGTTAACGCTGTATTGGCACCTGAATTAGTTGAAATCGTAGTAGATGCTCCGGTCGTTGTGAGGTCTGTAACTTGCCTAACCAATAATCTCCAACTCGTTGCACTACGAAAAAGTACGAGATCGCCCTTTGAAAGTTGGGCAACGGCCTTTTCATGGGCCACCAAGAGTTGCCCCGACTGGATATTTCCATTGATGATGTGCGACTTAGCTGTGAATATTGAAATGCCAAATAGAGCGGAAAGTAAAAGTGGAACTACGGACACTATCGCAATGTAACTAGCGAAGTGGAGATTAATTACATGCAACCAATTAATGCGGCGTCTACGTCGTAGATATAAACGCTCTCCGCGACCCATTCCGCTTGGGACGTATGCAGGGTCGACCGTGACCATCTCCGGATGTACCGTACGTGTGGCGTTTTGAAAAATTGAAGGGCCGGCCATTGACGCCGCGGTGAAAGGATCGTGCGCCGCACGCATCGTGTCATTCATGTCAACGTTATTTCGATCAACGATCACGGAGCCCTCTGGTAAATAAATCAACATCATTTGACCTTTTTTGGTCTCTGACTGCGGAAGCCTGAAAGCCGTTTCTCTTTCGTTAGCCATGATATTCACCTTTCACTTTCGTCGATTTAGAAATCTTCATTAGATTACCGACTTAATAAGTCCTGGGGTCTTAGCAAGTTTGAGCGACGAACCCGGGACTGGATCAAAAATTTCAATTTGGTAAGGCAGATTCTTAATCACAAGATAAACGTGTGAAGGTGTCTCTTTTGCGTAATAAATAAATGAACCGTCAGGATTTGTAAAACTTACCCCTTGAGATATTTTCGCCGCCGTGGTCACCGTTGTGAATGCGTTGGGATCCCTATACGTGGCGATTACTCGGTAATTCTGAGTAGCGTCACCCAGTCCTTTCCCTTCAGGTAAATATCTCACAAAATCTTGACCACTCTTGATGTGGTTGAGTGTGTAGAATGAATTAGTTACTGATCCGGCCCAGTAAATTCCACCACCCAGCGCGCTCACTTCTGCCTTCAATTGAGCTTCCGTCAAAGCCGCTCCACCGGAATTATTGGCCGTTGCTGCGGCCGTGGATGTACTTGACCCCGATGAAGATGTGGTTTGCGTGAAGACCTTTGGCGTCGCAGCAATTCCAACGGAAGTGGATGCAAGAGTCAAAGTTACTGGCCGCGACGCCGCGATAGCCCAAGTGATAGCAAAGGTAAGAATCGCTGTAACTAAAGCTACGCCAAGGTAACGCCACCACATGCTCCTATGAGGAACGTGCAGGCGATACTCTTTTTCAAAAGCGGCATGAAATTCAGGTGAGACCGCTTGTCCAAAGACGTATGCCTCGGGGCGCAGAACACTTTCTCTTGCGCGGAACTCGTCTTCGATGCGCCCAGCCGTGGTTTTCGGATCACTCATCAGCTGTTTGCCTTAACCTGATATTGGTGATGTCCACTTGTTTCGTGGCCCTTTGAACCATCGCATGCACCCCATGACATGCTGCCGTCATCATCTTTTACGCAAACATAGACTGCAGTGCCAGATGGAGCCGCAGGGCCTGCGGGACCAACGTCACCTTTTGGACCTTGGGCTCCAGTAGCGCCAGCGTCTCCCTTTGCACCCTGAGAGCCTTGGGCACCCTGAGAGCCTTGGGCACCCTGAGAGCCTTGGGCACCCTGAGCACCTTGAGGACCGATAGGACCGATAGGACCTTGAGCACCTTGAGGACCGATAGGACCCGTCATTCCGATATCACCCTTTGGACCTTGAGCTCCCGTGTCGCCTTTTATGCCTTGCGCCCCAGAAGCGCCAGTCGCTCCAATTGGACCGATCGGACCTACGGCTCCCGTAGCGCCAGTGGCTCCAATTGGACCGATAGGACCTACGGCTCCAGTAGCGCCCGTTGCACCAGTTGCACCGATTGGTCCAGTCAAACCTACGGATCCCTGTTGACCTTGTGGTCCGCCAGTACCTGGCGTTCCTGCGGGACCGGCAGGCCCTACGGTTCCTTGTGGTCCTTGAAGGCCCTGAAGGCCTTGTAGGCCTTGGGGACCCGTAGCTCCGGTAGCACCTGTCAGACCAGCAAGCCCTTGAGGACCAGTTGCACCGGTCGCTCCCGTGGATCCCGTAGTTCCGGCAGCGCCTGTTGCTCCTACTGGACCCTGTGCACCTGTAGCACCCGTGCAATTACCGGAGGAGCCACCATATGCATCTTCGGCATCCTTTGCTTTCTTGTCTGCATCTGCGACCTTCAGGTCTTCATCATCCTTAATTTTCTTTAAATCGTCCATTGTCTTCTTTGCATTGTCAGCCGCTGCTTGGGCAGCTGATTTTTCTGAGTTTGAAGCCGCTGGACTTAGCGCCAAAGTGGCTGCAAGCGTAGCCGTGGTTATCCGATTGTTGTCAGCGTTTTGATAATCCTGCGTGGCCTTATCACCTTTCGCGTGTTCACTGACCTTCAAATCCTCAGCGTCTTTGAGTTTCTTCTGGTCATCAGCGCTGGTTCCACTACCGGTCGTGTTTACGCACGAGAGGCCAGCGGGACCCTGCGCACCAGCGGCACCCGTATCACCTTTGGGTCCTGCCACGCCCGTTGCGCCGCTTGCGCCGGTAGTACCAGTGTTTCCAATTAATCCAGCGGGTCCAGCGGGTCCAGCGGGACCTGTCAAACCTTGAATACCTTGAATACCTTGAATACCCTGCACGCCTTGGGCGCCAGTCGCGCCCGTAGTTCCTTGAGCACCCTGCACGCCTTGGGCGCCGGTCGCGCCCGTAATTCCTTGAGTTCCTTGAGCACCGGTCGCGCCCGTAATTCCTTGAGTTCCCTGAGCACCGGTCGCGCCGTTACTTCCAGTTGCACCAGTGGCACCTTTTACGCCGGTCGCTCCAGTTACTCCCGTCGCACCTGCTGCACCTGCTGCACCTGCTGCACCTGATGCACCCTGCGTACCTTGAGCGCCAGTTGCGCCGGTATCACCCTTTGAACCTTGAATTCCTTGAATTCCTTGGGCACCGGCAGCACCAGTTGCACCAGTGTCACCCGTTTGACCTGTTAAACCTTGCGCTCCCGTTGATCCAGTATCACCTTTGGCACCCGTTGAACCAGTATCACCTTTGGCACCGGTTGCGCCGGTATCACCTTTGGCACCGGTTGCGCCGGTATCACCTTTGGCACCGGTTGCGCCGTTAGTTCCGTTAACTCCAGCGGCACCGGTATCACCTTTGGCACCGGTTGCGCCGTTAGCTCCAGCAGCACCGGTGTCACCCTTTGAACCTTGAATTCCTTGAATTCCTTGGTCACCGGTAGCACCAGTTGCTCCGGTGTCACCTTTGGCTCCAGTAAATCCTTGTTGACCTTGAGCTCCGGTATCACCCTTGGCTCCCGTTGAACCAGTGGCTCCGGTGGCACCTGTTGCGCCGTTAGTTCCATTAAC
>JANYDL010000084.1 GCA_025363635.1 Actinomycetes bacterium | reverse complement strand
GTGGAGCTGAGGGTGTCCTGTTCCACGACATAGGTTACAGATGTGTCCAGACATAGGTGACACTCTTGGTTTAAATAAGGGATGTCTCCTACCCCTCGCTCAAATAGTCAGTCCCAGGTCATTGTTTTAAGCGTTCTCCATGACGGCCTCACCCCGACGCAGGCGGCCTTGCGCTTCGGGGTGAGCCGCACATGGATCTATCACCTCCTCGCCCGCTACAGCGCCGGTGGCTTGGAGGCTTTAGAGCCAGGCTCCCGACGGCCTAAGACCAATCCGAGATCTCTTAGTCCTGCATTGCGCTCGGAGATCATTGCCTTGCGTCGCGGATTGCTCGCACAGGGCCTAGATGCAGGAGCTGCATCGATTGCATGGCACCTGAGGAAAATTCATGGACGATCTCCCGCTCTTTCAACGATCTGGCGCATTCTGCGAAGTGAAGGCCTTGTGATACCTGAGCCAAAGAAGAGGCCCAAGGCATACATCACCCGCTTTGAAGCGGTGCAACCCAATGAGACATGGCAGAGCGATTTCACACACTGGCGCCTTGCCGATGGCTCCGATGTTGAGATCATCAACTGGCTCGATGACCACTCACGGATGCTTCTGAGCTGCACCGCCTTCACAGCGATCACCGGTGCGATTGTGATCGATTCTTTCAATACATGCCGAAGTGAGTATGGGACGCCTTTTTCAACCCTTACCGATAACGGCAATGTCTATACGGCCAGATTCACCAGGGGCAAGAATGGCTTTGAATACCTGCTCTCTGAGTTAGAGATTGTTCAAAAGAATGGATCCCCTGCTCACCCGCAGACCCAAGGCAAGATCGAGCGGTTCCATCAGACGTTGAAAAAGTGGCTATCACAACAAAGACCAGCAAAAAATCTCACAGAACTTCAACGCCAACTTGATGAATTCAGAACCGTCTATAACACGCAAAGACCACATCGAGCTTTAGAGATGAAGACGCCACAAAATGCCTATGAAGCGACCATCAAAGCAACACCGAAGGTCGCCAAGGAGAAGGAGCACTATCGAGTCCGTCATGACAGCGTTGACAAGTTCGGAAAACTCTCACTTCGAAGAGCTGGAATCATGCATCATCTCGGAGTTGGAATAGAACACCGCCATAAAAAAGTCTTCATAATCGTCGATCACTTTAAGGTTTCCGTCGTCGAGAAAAAGACGGGAGAAGTTCTCTCTCGACATGAGATCCAACCTGGACGAAGCTTCTGGACCAACATATTGATCGATGAAATGACGAAAAAATCAAGAAAAGCAAAATAAAAGTGTTCACTATGTCTCGCCACATGTGTCAACTATGACTCGACACATCACAAAGTGCGTTGTGAGGGACTCGAACCCCCGACCCGGTGATTAAGAGTCACCTGCTCTACCAACTGAGCTAACAACGCCGAACGTGTGTACTTTGTGCGCATCAGACCCTATCAGCGTGGCGGGCTTTCCTATGCCACGGCTAAAAAGGCACGATATGCACATGACCTTTCGTCCCACACAAAGAGCGGCAATAGCCCTACTTCTGACACTCTTGGTGGTAACTGGCGCAAGTATATCTGCGTCTGTAGCCACAACCAGCCTAACTGTTTCTGCGCTCAACCAAGCTATCGAGAAAATTCCAGTGAAAGGGCGAGCA
The DNA here is from genome assembly GCA_025363635.1 of Actinomycetes bacterium. Classification (GTDB taxonomy): domain Bacteria; phylum Actinomycetota; class Actinomycetes; order Nanopelagicales; family Nanopelagicaceae; genus QYPT01. Next base: position 17,371 of record JANYDL010000084.1, on the reverse strand, counting down.
CCTAAAACTGGGTATTCGAGGGCACAATTTGGGCAGGCTTGGGCTGATGTGAATCGGAATGGGTGCGACACGAGAAACGACATTTTGGCTCGCGATCTCACAGGCATCACCTTCAAATCAGGCACGCACAACTGCGTTGTACTCAGTGGTTTCTTAGTTGATCCCTACTCGGGAGATCTCATTCATTTTCTCAGAGGCCAGAGCACAAGCAGCCTCGTGCAAATAGATCATGTCGTATCCCTTTCTAATGCATGGCAGACCGGTGCTTTCAAATTGTCGCTTGAAGAGAGAACGCTTATGGCTAACGATCCGCTAAATCTTCTGGCGGTAAAAGGTTCTCTCAATTCGCAAAAGAGTGATGGTGACGCCGCGACATGGTTGCCGCCTTCGAAAGCGTATCGTTGCTCGTTTGTAGCGAGACAGGTGGCTGTTAAATCACGTTATAAACTATGGTTTACCAAAGCGGAGAAGGCGGTGATTGTTTCGATTCTCAGTAAATGCCCGAATCAATTACTTCCAAATTAATCTCAACAAACCGACGTTCGTTACCGAGATGGATTAATGACTTGCGTCGTAGCGCACATACGAGTCACGAATCTCTTGTTCTGCCTCTTCACGTCCAACCCACATCGCACCTTCGACGCTCTTGCCGGGTTCTAAATCTTTATACACTTCAAAGAAATGTTTAATTTCAAGGCGATCAAATTCAGGAACATCAGTAATTTCTTTCAAATGTTCTTTACGGACGTCTCCTGCAGGCACGCACAGTAATTTGTCATCTCCGCCTGCCTCATCTCGCATGCGAAACATTCCAATCACCCGACATTTCACGACACAGCCGGGAAAGGTTGGCTCGTCCAACATAACCAGGGCATCGATGGGATCCCCATCTAGACCAAGCGTGTCATCAACATAGCCGTAGTCCCATGGGTAGCGAGTCGAAGTGAAGAGCATGCGGTCGAGGCGAATCTTGCCCGTCTCGTGGTCCACTTCGTACTTATTACGACTGCCGGCTGGGATTTCGACAATGACATCAAAGGCCATTTCGTTCATTTCTAACTCCTTTAAGAAAGCAAGTCTTGACTGGCCCAATGCGTCGGAAGTGCAAGTGCCAAATAGAACTTCTTGGGGTGAACGACGGGGCTCGAACCCGCGACATCTCGGACCACAACCGAGTGCTCTACCAGCTGAGCTACGCCCACCATGAAGCCCTAATACTACCCGCTAAATTTCTTCGAGATCTCTTTCAAAATCTCAATGTCAGGGCCGGGAGATGGGGCAAAGATCGTTTCGCGGTAGTACTTCAATTCGTTGATCGAATCCCGAATATCGCCCAAGGCTCGATGGTTGCCGCTCTTGGTTGGGGAATTGAAATAAACACGAGGGTGCCAGCGACGGGCTAACTCTTTTATCGAAGAAACATCCACGGTTCGATAGTGAAGAAATTCGTTGAGGAGAGGCATGTCTCTAGCGATGAAACTCCGGTCTACGCCGACTGAATTGCCCGCCAACGGAGATTTTCCAGGAGCCACACCGACACCTAATAGATAAGTCAAGATTTCCTGTTCGGCTAGAGAAGTGGAGATCCCGAGGGGGATTTCACTGATGAGTCCGGAGTTGGTGTGCATGGCGGTCACAAAATCGTTCATGTTCGCGAGGCTTTCTGCCGCAGCGTGAATCACAACATCGACGCCCTCGCCAAGAACATTGAGTTCTGAGTCGGTCGCCACGACGGCGATTTCGACCAGCACGTCATTTTCTAGGTTGAGCCCGGTCATCTCGCAATCTATCCAAATGAGGGGAGGGTTTTCGTTGGTCACGGGGACACTTTAGTGCGCTCGTGGAACGTCGGCATCGAAAGGGATTTCACCCCACGTTCACCCTCCAGTAACCGTGGGGACCCTCAAAATGACCGCTTTAGCAACAAGATTGTCTCGTGAGTCAGTCGATCCAGCCGCCGATGACTTCGCCCGAAAAGCGCGAGTTAACAACCGTCCCTCGCTTTTCAGACAAAGTCTTTCGAGGCATCGTCACAGGAGGCGGACTTTCTTCTCTTATCATCTTAGGACTCATATTCGCATTTCTTGCTTATCAGGGATATTCAGTATTGCGCTCGCAAGGTGTTCATTTCATAACAGGAAGCGCATGGCAGATCGTGCAAGATAGTGCCGGCAACATTGACTACGCGCAAACAAAGTTCGGTATCGCAGCCATGCTTATTGGCACGATGCTTTGCGCACTCATCGCCGTCTTTATTGCAGTTCCGATCTCCGTTCTCTCTGCACTTTTTCTAACTTTCTATGCTCCTCCTTTTGTAAAACGGATTATGGTCGCCGTGGTCGATCTTATGGCGGCATTTCCTTCTATACTTTTTGGCTTATGGGGATTTTTTATTTTGATGCCGAGCGTTGAATATTGGGCCAAACTGATTCATAAATATTTTGGATTCATTCCGATTTTTAAGTTAGAAGCCCCAGTTGTTACGCGATCTCCATTCGTCGCCGGCGTTGTACTCGCAGTGATGATTATTCCGATAGTCACTTCAGTTTCTCGCGAGATTTTTTCTCAAACCCCATTGGATCGCATTCAGGCCGCTTATGCACTTGGCGCGACACGTTGGTCGATGATTCGCGCCGTTGTTTTTCCTTACGGAAAAAGTGGTGTTGTAGGAGGAGCGATGCTTGGGCTCGGCCGCGCAATGGGTGAGACGGTTGCGGTTTATACGGTTCTCAATATTGTTTATAAGGTCAATTGGCATGTACTTCTAGGCGCTGGCGGGAACGTCGCATCCATGATTCTACTGAAGTTTGGTGAAGCCGGACCAGAAGAAATTAAAGCGCTGATGGCGGCAGGACTTGTCCTTTTCTTGCTGACACTTTTAGTGAATTCCCTTGCGGACTTCATTGTGAATAAGTCCGGGAGTAAAGGCCGATGACTATTATCGTAAAACCTGAAAAACCCTGGGCATCATCGCCAAAACAGAGAGCAATTTCGGCTGGAATAATCGTTCTGGCTCTAATGAGTACCTACTTGGTGGTTCTACTCACTCCGATGAAAGGTAAATTGGCATACGGATTAGTTTTCTTTCTCTTGTTCATACTCTTCGATTTTATTTACCATACTCGCCTATATGGATTCCGGAGTGGGAAGGACGCGATCGCGCGCGGAGTGGTTGCCTCTGGAATCGTTTTTGCGACCCTCCCAATTTTTAGTATTTTAATTACTGTTTTTATACGAGGACGTCGCGGGTTGTATTGGGGGCTATTTTCCAACGATATGAAAGCCAACAGTGTGAATGATCCACTTAACCAAGGTGGTTTGGTACACGCCCTGACTGGAACATTCATTCTTGTTACGATTGCGCTGATCATTAGTTTGCCCATCGGAATCCTGACGGCTCTTTACTTAACAGAGATTCGGGGTCGATTCAGTGGACCTATAAAATTTCTAGTTCAAGCGATGTCAGGAGTTCCTTCAATCGTCGCTGGCCTTTTTATTTTGGCTGCGATTGTTTATCCAATCACGAAGTCGTACTCGGGTTTTATGGGTTCGTTAGCCCTTACCATTCTGATGATCCCCACCATTGCGCGTACTTCCGAAGAAGTCTTACTTTTGATTCCAGGTGAACTTCGGGAAGCGGGGCTGGCGCTCGGTGGCACGCAATGGCGAACTGTCGCCATGGTCGTGGTACCTGCAGCGAAAAGTGGTCTTGTGACCGCGGTTATTCTCGGAATCGCTCGCGTAGCGGGAGAGACCGCGCCCATTATTCTCTTGACCGGGGGAGGAGACCGCGTTAACCCCAATCCATTTAACGGCCCGATGGGATCGCTTCCTTTCTATATTTGGAAGTCTTTTTCAGTTGGCACGGAAGAATCGGTGACACGTGCATGGGCTGGAATTTTTGTTTTGCTGATGATCGTGCTTGTGCTATTTGTTTCTGCGCGATTCTTATCGGAAAGAGGGAAAAGCTAGTGACCGAGCCAACTGAGAACGGAATTGAAAACATGGAAACTGCACCTCTGACTTCGTCCTTGGCATCTGTGGCTGAAAGCGCGAAAGCGCAACGCGAAATAGCGACCCATTCGATGGGTGTTGGACTAGAAGCGCGAGGAATTCATGCATGGTTTGGTCAAAAGCACGTTTTGCAAGATGTTTCACTTGATTTTTGGTCGGGAACGGTGACAGCCCTTATCGGTCCATCGGGGTGCGGAAAGTCAACCTTTATCCGTACATTGAATCGTATGCATGAATTCATTCCAGGTGCTGCAATGGCTGGTGATGTTCTTTTGGACGGCGTAGACATATATGCCCCAGGTACCGATGTGACGAAAATTCGTCTTAAAGTCGGCATGGTCTTTCAAAAACCAAATCCGTTTCCTTCCATGACGATTGCGGAGAACGTTTTAGCGGGATTGAAACTAGCTCAACTTAAGATTGAAAATCGCGATGACTTGATGCAGGAGTGCCTCGAGAGAGCTGGGCTTTGGAGCGAGGTCAAGGATCGTCTTGATGCTTACGGCGGTTCACTCTCGGGTGGCCAACAACAGCGTCTTTGCATCGCCCGAGCACTTGCCGTGCGACCTGAAGTCCTGCTTATGGATGAACCTTGTTCTGCCCTGGATCCTGGATCCACGCTGAAGATTGAAGAGACCATTTCACATCTTTCAACCAGCATGACAATCATCATTGTTACCCACAATATGCAACAAGCCGCGCGAGTCTCTGACTACACAGCCTTCTTTCTTTCAGACGATGGCCCTGGTGCGATGATCGAGGTCGGCCCGACAGATCAAATCTTCTCGCGCCCTAAGGACAACAGAACTGAGAATTACGTGACAGGACGCTTCGGCTAATTCAGCGCCAACTGTTCACTTTGTCGTTAAGCGCCGTTTCCATCTCCAGCATGAACGGTTTACTCGCCAAAGTTACATTTCCACGGTAATTATGAAAATCATCTACGAGGGGAAGTCCATGAGAAATTCAAAGACCCTAAAGATCGTTGTGGCTGCATTCGCTGCTGCACTCTTTGTGGCACAACCTGCATCCGCTGGAGTCAACTTGACCGGTGCCGGCGCAACATTTCCAATTCCATTGCTAGACGCTTGCAAAGCTGGCTATGCAGCCTCTTCAGGTAATTCGTACACTTATACGGGTGGCGGTTCTGGTGCAGGTCGCTCAGCATCCGACAAAGGCATTGGTGACTTTAACTTTTCAGACACACCCCACACAGCATCTACTCGACTAGCGAGCGTTATACATATTCCTGTGGTGGCTGCTCCAATTGCAGTGATGTACAAGCTCAACCTTACAAAGCCGCTCAATCTTTCTCCTGCGACGGTTGCAGGAATTTTCGCTGGAACAATCACAATGTGGGATGACGCAGCGATCGTTGCGGATAACAATCGTGCAATTCAGACGGTCACATATAAAAAAGATAAGAATGGCGTTGTTCTGAAAGACAAGAGTGGCAATCCGGTAGTTGCCCATACCCGCAGTGCCAATACGCACATGACCATGCCAAGCAAGAAGATCACGGTGATTTACCGCTCAGATTCGTCAGGAACTTCTGGTAACTTCACCAACTTCCTTCGAGGGATGGCACCGTCAGTTTGGACAAAGGCCGGCAATAACGCATTCCAGACAAGCTTCCCTGGTGACTTGAATGCGATTTCTAACCTTGGTCGAATTGTCGGTGCTTCAGGATCTGCCGGTGTATCCGCATTGGCGGCAAAAACCGCTTACTCAATCACTTATGCAGAAAAAAGCTATGCAGCAGCAAACGGTCTTAAGGTTGCCAACATCAAGAATGCCGCTGGAAACTTCCAAGGGCCTGATGCCGGTGGAACCTCAGAATTTCTTGGCGCTGCTTCCGTAGATTCAAATGGAATCTTGACTTTCGACTATCAAACTAAATCAGCAGGAGCCTATCCACTCGGTATTGTTTCTTATGCTTTGGTTGATACGAGCACGAAGAATGCAACTGAAGTTAAGTCCTTTCTGAAGTACATCCTGTCGCCAGTATGCCCAACAACTTCTCCGTCACTTGAGTACACGACTATCACTGGTCCATTGCTTGCCATTGATAATGCTCAAATCGCCAAGATTGGCTAGATAAAAAGGTAACGCACGCTTTCCCACACGAGAAGAAGAGCGGTCAACCCAAGTTGGCCGCTCTTTTCTCGTTTTGAGAAGCATTGGTGACATCTAAGGTCTAGTAAGTGCGCCTGGCAGGAATCGAACCTGCGACAACCCGCTTAGAAGGCGGGTGCTCTATCCGACTGAGCTACAGGCGCATTGACTTATGTGAACTTTCCGAGGCTCCCAGGTTCGGAGTCTAACGGGTCGAACCACTAAGGTTTCATTCCATGGCTGAGTTCATTTATACGATGAAAAAGACGCGAAAAGCGCATGGCGACAAAGTAATTCTGGACGATGTGACCTTGGCCTTCTATCCAGGGGCCAAGATTGGCGTGGTGGGTCCCAACGGTGCCGGCAAGTCTACGGTTCTACAGATCATGGCTGGACTTCAACAGCCTTCAAATGGTGAAGCCTTCTTAAGCCCCGGATATACCGTAGGAATTTTGCTTCAGGAGCCGCCGCTCAATGATGAGAAGAATGTATTGGAAAACGTGCAAGAAGGCGTTGCAGAGACGATTGCCATGATGGATCGCTTTAATCAAATCAGCGATGAGATGAGCAGCCCTGACGCAGATTACGACAAGTTGTTAGCCGAGATGGGAAATCTGCAAGAACAACTTGACCATCGGAATGCGTGGGATTTGGATTCACAACTGGAACAAGCGATGGATGCGCTCCGCTGTCCTCCACCTGATGCCGATGTGAAAGTTCTCTCCGGTGGAGAAAGACGTCGTGTCGCTCTATGCAAATTGCTATTGCAACAACCTGACCTATTACTTCTGGATGAGCCAACTAACCACCTTGATGCAGAATCGGTGCAATGGCTCGAGCAACACCTCAGTAAATATCATGGGACGGTCGTCGCGATCACCCACGATAGATATTTCTTGGACAATGTGGCCGAATGGATTTTGGAGTTAGATCGAGGGCGCGCATATCCATACGAGGGCAATTACTCCACTTATCTTGAAACGAAATCAACTCGCCTCAAGATCGAAGGCCAAAAGGATGCCAAGCGAGTTAAGCGACTTACGGAAGAACTTGAGTGGGTGCGTCAGAACTCCAAAGGACGCCAAGCTAAATCGAAGGCCCGTCTTGCACGCTATGAGGAGATGGCGGCGGAGGCTGACAAAATGCGAAAGTTGGACTTCGAGGAAATTCAGATTCCGCCAGGACCGCGCCTTGGAAATATTGTCGTCGATGTAGATCATCTTTCTAAAGGATTTGGCGATCGACTTCTCGTTGATGATCTCTCTTTCACTCTACCTCGCAATGGAATCGTTGGAGTAATTGGACCCAACGGTGCCGGAAAGACAACGCTTTTTAAAATGATCTTAGGATCGGAAGCTCCAAGTTCCGGAGAGATCAAAATTGGCGAGACGGTGAAGACTTCTTATGTCGATCAATCGCGTTCAGGTATCGACCCTAAGAAGACTCTCTGGGAAGTAGTCTCCGACGGACTGGATTACATCAAGGTCGGAAACGTTGAAATGCCAAGTCGTGCGTATGTCTCGGCCTTTGGTTTTAAGGGACCAGATCAGCAGAAGCAGGCCGGGGTACTTTCCGGTGGAGAACGCAATCGTCTCAATCTTGCTCTCACCTTAAAAATGGGTGGAAATTTATTACTTCTCGATGAGCCAACAAATGACCTCGATGTCGAAACTCTGGGCTCGTTAGAAAATGCTCTCTTAGAATTTCCTGGATGCGCTGTAGTTATATCGCACGATCGATGGTTCCTTGACCGCGTCGCGACACATATCTTGGCTTATGAAGGCGAATCACAATGGTTCTGGTTTGAAGGCAACTTCGAATCCTACGAAAAGAATAAATTGGATCGACTGGGGGCTGAGGCTTCGCGCCCGCATCGAGTTACGTATCGAAAGTTGACTCGATAATGAAACATCTAAATTCTCAATATCTTCGCTGGGGCGATCTCGACTATTTTGGTCACATAAATAACGCTTCATATCTCGTCTTTGTCCAGGAAGCGCGTGCGGATTTTTCCTTCTATTCACGGATTCGCAATGGTGAGAAAGCAATCTTTGAAGACATGGTCGTGGCAAGGGCCGAACTGGATTACATCGAAGCGATTTACGTTGGCGGAGTTTCTCTGGACGTTGAGATCGGCGTGGCTCGTATCGGCAACTCTTCTTTCGACTTGGCTTACGAGATGTCTATTGGGGGAGTCCTACATGCTCGCGCAATGACCGTGCAGGTTACGGTCGATATGGAGACGAAAAAATCTCGACCCTTAAATGAAGAAGAAAAAAATTATTTGAAAAAATATTTGATTACTACTGAGGAGAGTAAATAGTGAGTGCTTCAAATCCGCTTCCAGCTCGATCTTTGCGACCATGGTGGCGCGATGCCGTGACCTATCAGATCTATATTCGTTCCTTTGCAGATGCGAATGGGGATGGCAAGGGGGATGTAAACGGTATCCGTAGTCGCCTGCCTTATTTGAAAGAGCTAGGTGTGGATGCGCTTTGGATTACACCATGGTATCCATCGCCCCAGATTGACCACGGCTACGACGTCTCCGATTACATGGATATTGAGCCGGATTACGGCACTCTTGAGCAAGCCGAACTCCTCATCAAGGAGACGCACGAGCACGGCATGAAAATTCTTGTCGATATCGTCCCCAATCATTCGAGTGATAAGCATGTGTGGTTCAAAGAAGCTTTGAAGAGTGCACCTGGTTCGCGAGCAAGAGATCGCTACATGTTCCGTGATGGCAAGGGTAAGGACGGTGAATTGCCACCAAATAATTGGCAAGCCGTTTTTGGAGGTCCCGCATGGGAGCGAATTCGTGAGGCCGACGGAACTTTAGGGCAGTGGTACTTGCATCTTTTCGCGGTCGAACAGCCTGACTTCAATTGGGAAAATTCCGAAGTGCGAAACTACTTTGAGAAAGTCTTGATGTTTTGGTTGGATCGCGGTGTCGATGGATTCCGAATCGATGTAGCCCATGGAATGGTGAAGATGGCTGGGCTTCCCGATGTCGTTGCACCAGATCCAAAGGCAGAGATGTTGGCTCCTGAGAATCGCCCATTTTGGGATCAAGATGGTGTGCACGAGATCTACCGACAATGGCGCAAAATTTTGGACTCATATCCTGGAGATCGAATGGCAGTTGCAGAAGCTTGGGTGAGCCCGGCATCTCGTATTGCTAGATATCTTCGTCCTGATGAACTCGCGAATTCGTTTAATTTTGATTTCTTAAGTTCTCCATGGGAACCGATCATGCTCAAGAAAATGATCGATCGATCCATGGAGGCCCTGCAGGAAGTGGGCGCACCTTCGTCGTGGGTCTTCAACAACCATGATGTGGTCCGTTCAGTAGATCGCTTTGACTTGGGGTTGATCCCGGGCAAGGCAAACACAACTCTTGAACGACAAGGTGATCCTGCAAAATTTAATATTGAACGAGGAACTCGCCGCGCACGCGCTGGTGCACTTCTCATGCTGGCACTTCCAGGTGGTGCATATATTTATCAGGGCGAAGAACTCGCTCTTCCTGAGGCTCGAGAGATTCCAGAAGATCGACTTACCGATCCACGATGGTCGTTGAGTAAACACACCGATCGAGGTCGTGATGGTTGCCGAGTTCCACTTCCTTGGCGAAGCGAGTCCGAAGGCGCATTCGGTTTCTCCACCAATTTAGCATTGACTCCGAATGAAGCATGGTTACCGCAAAGTCCTCAATGGGGCTCTTTCGCCGCAAATCTTCAAGATAAGAATCCAGAATCACCACTCAATCTTTATCGGAAGGCGCTTGAAGTGCGACGTCGCGAATCCGAATTGGGCGATGGTGCAATGACCTGGATAGAAGTCGGTGCAACGGCGCTGGCTTTTTCTCGATCTGAAGATTTCGCTTGCTACGTCAATTTTGGTGACGATATGGAACTCCCTAAAGATTTTGAAGTATTGGTTTCGAGTTCGCCGATCAAAGGACGAATTCTCCCCACAGATACCGCTGTATGGCTGCGTCTGCGCGGTAAGCAATAGATCGAAATCTTCCAACAATGTCAAACTTTTACGAGGAAATAGGCGGCAGCAAAACTTTTGCTGATTTGGTCTCGCAGTTCTATGCCGCCGTATCTGTAGATCCACTTTTGCGACCGATGTACCCCGCTAAGGACTTGAATGGCGCGGCGCAGAGACTCCAAATGTTTCTCGAACAATATTTTGGTGGCCCGAGTACGTATTCGGAGATGCGAGGTCACCCACGACTTCGCATGCGCCATGCGAATTTTCACATCAACCCTGCTGCGAGCGCTGCGTGGCTTTCCTGTATGGAGAAAGCAGTCAATGGTTTGGAAATAGATCAAAGTAAGAAGGATCAATTGTGGAGATACTTCACAATGGCTGCAGATTCTCTTATCAATCAACTCGACTGATTATCTTTTTTTAGATCGGTTTCCAACCTTTAGAATCTCACCATTTCGTAAATACCAGAGCGTTCCTGATTCATTGCGAACCGAGGTAATACGTAATCCTACTTTTTCGACTATTCCAGAAATCTCGAGTGCATCAATGTGGTCCCCGACTCCGTATTGATCTTCGATCAACATGAATAATCCAGCAAGTATGTCTCGGACGAGAGTTTGTGCGCCTAAACCGAATGCAATTCCAATGACACCAGCCGAGGCGATGAGCGGGCCAAGGTTCAAACCAAACTCACCAAAAATCATTCCGAGGGCGATTACCCAGATGAGGGCGTTGAGAGCGCTTGTCAGCACTGTGCCAGTGGTCTTCGCTCGCTCCTTTTGTCTGGCTGCCCCTGCGGTCGGTCCATGCGTAAGGTTGACAGTGGCAAGTCGATTCATGGTGCGCGTAATTGCGCGGCTCCCAAGTCTTTGTAAGACCACCGCAATCAAGAAGATGACAATAATCCGTAGAGGGGCGCCCTTGAACCAATCCCACAGTTTGCTCGATTTATTCATGACCGCGCTGGTGACCGCGCTGGTGACCGCTAGGTGGAATTGCGATGAATATGCGCCCATGATGGGCCCGACTCTAACTTAATCGACGCGAAATACCCCTCTAAGGGCACTTCTTGGGGCAAGATGTGCGACATCGGCGCGAGCCACGCGCCTGATCGGAGTAGGCATGTCGCAAGCACTTGTACTCAACGCAACCTATGAACCTCTGGGAGTTGTGGCTGAGCGCCGTGCATTGATCCTGGTCCTTAACTCTCGCGCCATTATGGTTGAAGATTCAGGAACTGTTTTACATTTTGCTGGAGGTCAAGTCTCATTGCCTGCCGTTATTCGCTTAACGAAATTCGTTCGAGTTCCTTACCGAAACAGGGTCCCACTTTCCCGGCGTGCAATTTTTGCTCGCGATGGGGGAAAGTGCGTGTATTGCACGGCCCCTGCAACTTCGATTGATCATGTGGTGCCACGAAGTCGCGGAGGCGAACATAATTGGGAAAATGTTGTCTCCGCCTGTCATCGATGTAATCACTTAAAAGCCGATAGACATCTCAAAGATTTAGGTTGGCGAATGCGATCATTACCTCGTGAGCCCTCAGGTGCGGCATGGAGGGTTTTGGGCTCAGGACGTGCAGATGAACTATGGCTGCCCTACCTCGAACCATTCGGGGTGCAAGCAGCCATCGCGTAATTCATTATTTATTTTTTTGTTAGCTTTACTGACTCGATGCATCCTTTGCTTGCGCGTTAAGAGCGCGTGCAAGGGCATCACGATTTTCTGCCATGATACGTCGCAAGCCGTTAGGGGCATCTTTGCCAACTCCGGAGAGCCAAGCCTCCGTTGCCGCGAGTGTCTCATGCGAGATCACCAGACTTGGATAAAGCATGGCAGCGACGTTAGAAGCGATCTCGTATGTTTCCTTCGACCACACCTCCAGTATCACATCAAAGTATTTAGCTGCGTAATCTTTTAGAAGGTCTCGTTGGATTGGTCGTTGGAAACCGCGAATCGTAGCGAGTTGAATGTGATTGCTTAAGCCGTCTTCGATTGCGGACCTAAATGCGTCAGCTTTTTTCTCTGCGCTTGGAAATGCTGCGTGGGCAAAGGCAGAATAGCGAATTCCATTGGCCGTTTGGTCACTGGCAAGTTCGGACTCAACTTCTTCCTTCGTAGCTTCTCCACGTTCTACGAGCGAATTCAAGAAGTGCCAACGAAGATCAGCATCCACAACCAATCCTGGAAGTTTTGCATTGAGCATTCCGCGGACCTTTGCGATTTGCTCATGAGAGGTCGCTGTGGATGCTAGGGCGCGAGCGAAGAGAAGTTGAAGATCAGAACCGGCTTCAGACCCATCCAGGAGTACGTCAATCCCGAGCGCCTCTTCGGCGCGAAGAATGGTGCGGTGTGCATCAGATGCGAAGATTTCGACGGCGGTATCTAGTTGATTCAATGTCATCGAGACCACCGCAGCATCTTGTTCACCAGACAGGGCGTTGAGCACAAGCGGAACGTAATCGCTGGCAGCGAGTTCTCCGTCGCGCAACATGTCCCATACAGCAGCCCAACAAAGCGCACGGCCTAGCGGATCTTGAATATCACCCAAATGTTCCTTGAGCGTTAAAATGGAATTTTCATCAAAACGAATCTTTCCATATGACAAATCTTGATCGTTGAGAAGGACGAGGTCTGCAACTTTCTCGCCAACCATTTCAGGGACATCGCTGGATGCGCCGTTGAGTTCGAGAATTACGCTCTTACGTCGCACGAGTGATCCATTTACTAAGTCATAAAGTCCGACACCCATTCGGTGAGGACGAAGTTCTGTGGAACCAACTGGCATCTTTGGCACTTCTTGGAGGACCTGGAATGTCGAATAGAATCCATTTTCCACCGCGAGATGTGGACGCAAAGTATTTACTCCCGCAGTTTGAAGCCAGGTCGCGACCCATGGTTTCAAATCTCTTCCGCTGGCCGCTTCAAGTTCTACGAGAAGATCGTTAAGAGTGGTGTTGCCCCATGCATGTTTGGCAAAGTATTTGCGAAGTCCTTCCAGAAATTCTTTTTTTCCGACGTGTGCGACGAGTTGCTGAAGGACTGAAGCACCTTTTGCATACGCGATTCCATCAAAGTTAGTACGAACCGCTTCCATATCTTCCATGGCCACCACGATGGGGTGGGTAGAGGAAAGTTGGTCTTGGCGGTAAGCCCAATTCTTGCGCTCGGCGTTGAAAACTGTCCAGGAATTGGTAAAGCGAGTTGCCTGTTCCAGGGCCACATACGATGCCCATTCTGCGAATGATTCATTGAGCCACAAATCTTCCCACCACGTCATGGTGACAAGATCCCCGAACCACATATGAGCCATTTCGTGCAAAATCACATTCGCTCGCCAGTTGTAGTTATTCTCTGTAACTTTACTTCGGAATACAAAGTAATCTTCACCAAAAGTCACGCATCCGACGTTTTCCATTGCGCCAGCGTTGAACTCCGCAACTGCAAGTTGATCATATTTATCAAACGGATAAGCAAGCCCAAATTCTTTTTCATAAAAGGCAAAGCCTTGCTTGGTGATCTTAAAGATTTCTTCTGAATCCATATGTGGCGCGAGGGATTTTCGGCAAAAGAGACCTAGGGGAACCGTTTTTTGGCCGACGTAGACATCGTCTACCCGTTCGTAAGCCCCTGCCACGATTGCAGTGAGGTAGGTTGAAATAATCGGCGTGCGAGTAAACACCCAGCGTTTTGATTCGCTCTTCACTTCAGTAATCGACTCCACCGGATTATTGGAGATTACTTCCCAATGCGCTGGCACGAGGGCTGTGATTGAAAATGTTGCTTTTAGATCTGGTTGATCAAAGCACGGGAAAGTGCGCCGGGCATCTGCGGTTTCGTGTTGGGTGTATAGGTAGACCTCGTTATCTGCAGGGTCCACAAATCTATGAAGACCTTCTCCAGACTTCGAGTAAATGCCTTCAATAACAAGTTTGAGTTCGTTCTTTTCGGCCAAATCCGTGAGGAAAATCGATTCTCCGTCATAATCAGAAGTATCGACTGTGACTCCATTGAGCGATGCTGAGATAACGGACTTACCTACCGCGTCGATGAAAGTAGATGCACCAGGTTTGAGGCCGGTAAATCGAACAGTGGTGGTGGAGATAAATGTTTCATCTCTCGTAGTGAGATCTAAGTCGATATCGTAATTTTGGACCTCAATGAGGGCTGCTCGCTCTGTGGCCTCGATATACGTCAGATTTACTCCTGGCACGGTCTTCTCCTTTTGGGATAATTCGTTCAATTCTCTATGTGCTATCCAAGCATGAAAGGGTAAGGCTATGGAAAATCCCACCATTAAGAGCTTTAAATTACGCGGGACGAGAATCACGTCGGCTCAAGGTGCCGCTCGGGAACGCCTATGGAGTGATTTCGGAATTGATTTTTCAGAGTCCGTGATTGAATTTTCATCCCTCTTTTTCATGGTTGATTCGGTGACGCTCGAAATTGGCTTCGGCATGGGAGAGGCAACGATTGAGATTGCCAGGCAGAATCCGAAAATGGGAATTCTGGCCATCGATGTTCACCAACCTGGAATTGGAAAACTCTTGGCGTCCATTGAAGAGGCTCACGTTGCAAACGTGCGAGTAATGGATGCGGATGCTCACCTCGTCTTACAGGTGATGATTGAAGATAGTTCTTTAGATGCGGTGCACATCTTCTTTCCTGATCCTTGGCCCAAAACCAGACATCACAAGCGACGCATCGTTAATCCATCTTTTATCGAGTTAGTCGCTGCAAAATTGAAATCAGGCGGCTTACTTCATATTGCAACCGATTGGGAGCCATACGCATTTTGGATTGAGGAACAGTTTAAAAAGACGCGAATGTTTACAGGCGGCATAGTGGAGAGACCGTCGTGGCGCCCACTCACACGATTTGAAGGACAAGGCTTACGGAAAAACCATCTAGTCTCCGATTTTAGTTACAAACGGATTTAAAGATCTCCCTCATACTCGTAGTCTGATATTTGCCCAATACGACGCATATGACGTTCGACGTTACTGAATGGTGTGGCAATAAAAGTATCGATTAATTCGATGCAAACCTCGGCAGTATGCATTCGACCGCCGATAGAGATCACGTTAGCGTTGTTATGCTCTCGCGCTAATTTTGCAATCTCTTTGCTCCATACGAGGGCGGCCCGTACCCCCAACACCTTATTTGCTGCTATTTGTTCACCATTTCCTGATCCGCCTAGGACGATACCTAAGGAAGCGGGATCAACCGCGACAGCCTCCGCTGCCGGAATGCAGAAAAGGGGATAGTCATCTAGAGCGTTGTATTCATAAGGACCGTGGTCGGTAACTTCGTGGCCGGAGGAGCGTAGGTGATCGATCAGTATTGCCTTTAACTCAAGCCCTGCGTGGTCACTACCGATGTGGATTCGCATGGCGAAATACTCTCACGAAGAATCATTATTCTGGAATGCAAGAACCCGCCACCAGATTCGGTGACGGGTTCTTACGAGGTGATTACAGAATTACGCTGTTGGTGTAGTTGGTGTAAGAGTCATAGGAGTTTTGCCTCCACCCATCATTCCACTGCCCATTGGACCACCATCATGGTCTCCACCTTGTCCACCATCTCGTCCTCCACCCATCATTCCGCCACGTCCGCGACCCGGTCCGCCAGCGGCGTTGACCATGTCGGTGATACGGGTTGAGAGTGTTGCTTTAATGGTTGTGGCTTGGGCTGCAGTTAACTTTCCTGCTGTAACTGCGGCATCAATTTCTTTTGTCTCTGCTGCAACTAACGCGGCGATCAATGCACTTGTCTTCGCTCCAGCGATAGTCGCTAGTGAATCTCCAGCAATTAATCTCTTTTCAAGAGTAGCTGCGTCAATGCCTAGCGTTGAAGTGATCACTGTTTCGATCGCTTTAAGATTTGGCCTGACTGGTGGAGCATCTGCTGCATGTGCCGCAGCAAGCGCGGCATTGATTGCATCAACTTGCGCTTGAGTAAGCGTTCCCTTTGTAACAAGTGCCGCAAGAACGGAAGCCAACTCATCGTTGTGCATTCCCATTCCTGGCGTCCCGAGATTTAATCCGCCATTTGAGGATGACTTCACTGTTGTACTAAAAATCGTTGATCTGCTCTTCATGGATGCTTTTGATCCAGAGGCTGTCGCAATTCCGACGCTTCCAAGTGTCAAAGCCACTGTAGTAATAGCGACGGTAATTGCGGTTTTCTTTGATGACATTTGCATTGCCTGCCCTTCATCCCTTAGGGGATTTAGCGCCTATGGCCCTTCGCCATTGACTACCACTAGATAACTCTCGTTACCTGAATAACCTAGCGGGATTACCTGTGAGCCACGTCAGAGTTTTTGAGGCTCCGACAATTTTCTTCCGCTTATGAGAGGTGACTTTATCGGGAATCCCTGAGTATCGAGTAGGAAGCGGTGTGGGATTGCCTGATTGTTATCTGAGAGACGCGCATGGACGATTTCCTAACGGAGAGTACTGACAACGGAGTCAATAGCTATGACGGTGAGACATCGCAAGATGCTCTTTGCACTCGTTATTTTTGTTTCACTGGACATTTCCTTTTTCACACCCGCGTATTCGGCAAAAAAAGCATTGAATTTCAAGCCTTATATGGCTGGGCGAGTTTCGACGCCCGTACTCAACGCAATTCTGAATGGAATTCAGCCTCCTAAGGTTGGAGATGGAATTGACGGAGATTTTTACATTGATACCAAGTCACTGAATTTCTACGGACCCAAAAGCAAAGGTCATTGGACCTCGCCGATTACATTGCGAGGCGCACCAGGTTCACCTGGATCCGATGGTAAGAATGGATCCGATGGTAAGAATGGCAGCAGTATTTCGAGTGTTGGCCTTCAAGGCATGGCTGGTCCTATTGGAACTATCGGTCCTATCGGACCTAGAGGAGATGCGGGCCCCCGAGGTGAAGTAGGTCCTCAAGGCGTGGCTGGCTCTCCGGGAATTGCGGGATCTGTAGGCGCAAAAGGTGAGACGGGGCCTCTCGGTGCTGTTGGTCCCGCGGGAAGTGCTGGCGTTGCTGGAAGTGTGGGGCCACAAGGTCCCGTCGGCCCAGCGGGGGTAAACGGTTCGGCAGGTTCGGCAGGAACTGCTGGTGCTCAAGGAAATGTTGGTGCGACAGGATCTCCAGGTTCAACTGGCGCTACGGGCGCCAGCGGAGCAACAGGCACAACCGGACCTTCAGGAACAACTGGCGCTACGGGTGCGACAGGTCCAACTGGTCCGTCCCTGAC
>JANYDL010000038.1 GCA_025363635.1 Actinomycetes bacterium | reverse complement strand
ATGGATAAACCCTCTATTTTGTGAAAGATCTTTGAGGTCTGCGATCATTTATTTGATCACGAATTTATGTCTTTGATTTTTTGCAAGTAATTCAAATCCGATTCGCTTGTAAACACCGTTGCTCGTTGGGTTGGTTGCATCCGTGAAGAGCATGACGTGCGCGCCGGCATTAAGTAATTTTTGTGAGACGACTGCAGTGACAGCGGCGGCGTAGCCGTGACCTCTAAAGTCGGGCGGCGTATAAACTGGACCGATTCTGCCTACAGATCCGTTCGGCACTTTGACTATCGGAGCATGACCCGCCAGTGAAACTGGTCGTCCTTCGTTTTCCCAGTAGAAGTATGAACCTCGATGTATCCCGTCGCGAATTGTGGGGGCGGGATCTGAAATTAGTGCTCCAGACTCCGCGGCGAATGACTCCATCCATGCGCTGAGGAGATCAAAATCATTCTCAATTGCAACTTTAGCCTGGCCTGTCACACGTGGAGTTACTAAGTTCCCTAGTGTGTAGAGAAGTTCATCACCGGCTAATTCGGTCGCTCGTGTAGACCCAACACTGCCCTCAGCGCGATATGCCGCGAGAAAATACTCCAATTCCTTCAGTGAGCCAGCAACCTCAGGCAGGTCATCATCATGAACGGCTACGGCTGCTGCAAGTTCGGTAGCCGATTTTCGCGACATGGGCGAGAGAACCATTCCGTGAGGCGCTGTTCGCATCGCCAACCCAACCACCCTTTGAGCATCATCCTTGATGACCCACCAGAAGTACTTTTCATATTTGCGGCCATTGAAGGCGATTGAATATGCGACGCTGCCAATCAGATTGAGCTGGTAGGGGTGTAGAGCACGAAAGTCCGTCGTACAGAGAAGGAATTCTTCAGCAGAATCAAGCAAAGTCACTGGCATGTCGCGAATCCAAACTTGGTCTTAATCTCTATCGGTAGTTCCGTCTAAGAGCTCACGATATATGTCGAGGTGCCCATTATGTCGAGCAATTTCTTCAATCATATGCAAATAGATCCATCGCAAGGATGGAGAAGAGCCAGTTCGATGAGGTCTTTGCGCCAGGTCATCCAGGGAGTATTTTGCACAAATGTCGCGGGAAATTTCGCATGCAAAATCGTAATCGTGCAGGAGTGAGGCAACGCTATCTTCTGGGAAAATGTCGAACTCCGCGTCCGGGAATTCATCTGTTGAACTTCCTTGCCAATCTTCACCAGCAAGATTGTGTCTAAACCACCAACCTTCTACTTCCGTCAAATGTTTGACGATGCCTAGCGCTGAAGTGGGGGAATTAGCCAACCTTCTTATGGCCAGGTCGCGTGTCAAGCCTTCCATCTTGTGACGAACTGTTAGTCGATTGTGTTCTAGATGGCTTTCCAAAAGCTCTCGCTCACTGCCGAAGAACGCAGGGTATTTTGGTTTTGTCATAAGGCTCTCCTCCTAAAAAAGATTATGCAATTCACACAAACCGATGAAAATCTAATTCCTATTTAGTCGGACGCAAGTTCACATTTCCAAGGAAATAAAATCCGACTGCAATAATGAGCGCGGCAATCGCGTTCCATCGCACAACTGAACTTCGTGAAATTGCATTTACGAGGGTGCTCACGCCTGAGAGAGCCATAAAAATTCGTGCCAGAAGGTAACTATTTTTAGACCATGTACCATTTCTGAGATAGAGCTTTATTATGAAATACATTTGGTAAAGGATGAGAATTGATTGCACGCCGTAAGCGAATCGAAGACCGGTAGGCATCGAATTAAAGCCACCGCCGGCAACACGATTAAGAATCGCTGTGTCGTTCAGGGTTGCCCCAACCACTAAATAAAAGTTCCACAAGAAAGAGAGGAGCACTGCTCCCAATAGCAATCGATTCCGCACTACTGTTTGCTCCTTAACTCGTGTGGAATAACCTTACGCGCTCAGCCGATAGATTCATCACATTCGAAGCGCAACTGCGATTTCCCGGAGATTTACTGCCTTCAGATTTTAGGATTTCTGTCACCTCAGGTGTGCTGTCCTTCTCTTTTTATACTTTCTCCACTAGGTTGAAAACATGACAATGGAGTCACCGCTTGCAACCGCGCTTGCCCAATTACGCCGGGCAGTAGATCAATTACAACTTTCAGAAAATGATTGGAACACCCTTTCGACGCCCAGGCGGACGCTCGAAGTTGCAGTTCCTCTTCGTCGAGATGACGGAAGAGTGGAGATGTACAAGGGGTATCGCGTCCAATACTCAACGACACGAGGCCCATCCAAGGGCGGAGTTCGTTTCCATCAAGATATTGATTTAAACGAAACTATTGCTCTTGCCATGTTGATGACATGGAAATGCGCCCTGACTAATTTGCCGTATGGGGGAGCAAAAGGTGGAGTAGCGATTAATGTTCAAGAACTATCTCTAGGTGAGAACGAACGTCTCACACGACGGTATACCTCGGAAATTTTGCCGATCATTGGGCCAGAGCGCGACATACCTGCACCTGATGTAGGAACAGATGAAAGAAATATGGCGTGGATGATGGACACCTACTCGGTCAATGCCGGATTTTCGGTTCCTGGTGTCGTCACTGGTAAGCCCATCAGTTTGGGCGGATCCCTGGGTCGCAACACGGCGACAGGTGATGGCGTGGCAATCTCTACTCGTGAAGCGCTTAAAGCACGTGGCATCAACCCTGAAGGAGCGACCGTTGCTATTCAAGGATTTGGAAAAGTTGGATATTGGACGGCGATTGCTCTTGAGGAAATGGGACTCAAAGTGGTCGCAGTCAGCGACGTGAATGGAGGCGTGACGGGATTCAAGTCGGTTTCGGATATTTTTGAATATTCACAAATTCACGGAACAGTTGTGGGCGCACCCGGGACAGAGGCTATTTCAAATCATGAGTTGCTCTGGCTCGATGTCGACGTCCTCATTCCAGCAGCACTTGCTGATGCAATCACCGAGGCGACCGCGCCGGCCATAAAGGCAAAAATCGTAGTCGAAGGCGCTAATGCGCCAACTACTCCCGAAGGCGACGCGATAATGAATTCAAATGGAATCCTGGTAGTGCCAGATATTTTGGCCAACTCAGGTGGTGTCATTGTTTCGTATTTCGAGTGGGTACAAGATAAACAGAATTATTTTTGGAGTGCTCAAGATGTAAGGGATAACCTCAACAAGATCTTGATGTCAGCAATTGTTGATGTAGAACAAATGGCGATCAGCAAGAATGTCACATGGCGTGAAGCTGCGCACATGCTTGGAGTTAGTCGGGTCGCCGATGCACATAGATTGCGTGGACTCTACCCATGAGTGAATGGGGTTTTGAAACTGCGCAGATACATGCCGGTCAGATTCCCGATCCCGTTACGGGCTCCATCAATTTACCTATTTATCAGACAACTGCCTATCAATTTCGAGACACCGAGCATGCGGCGAATCTTTTTGGAATTGCCGAAGCCGGCAATGTTTATACGCGTATCAACAACCCCACGCAAGATGTTGTTGAAAAGCGTTTAGCAATTCTTGAAGGAGGCGTCGCATCTTTGTTAGTAGCATCTGGAATGGCTGCAACATCTTTTGCCGTGATGAATGTGGCGCAGGCAGGTGATCACGTTGTTGCGAGTCCCAATGTCTACGGGGGGACTTATAACCTTTTTAATTACACGCTTCCGAAGTATGGCGTTGAGACAACCTTTGTACGGGATGCAGCCAATCTCGATGAGTGGAGACGTGCAATACGTCCCAATACGAAGGCCCTTTTTGGCGAGGGAATATCCAATCCGCTGGCCGTTGTGTTAGATATTGACGGAATCGGCAAGATAGCCCACGAAGCGGGTGTTCCGTGGATCGTGGATAACACAATTGCTACGCCTTATGTCACACGTCCGATTGAGTATGGGGCCGATATCGTCACTCACTCTGCAACTAAATTTCTTTCTGGCCATGGCAATGCAATGGTTGGGGCAATCGTTGATTCAGGTAATTTTGATTTCTCGCGTGACCCAGAAAAGTTCCCCGGGTTTAATCAACCAGATCCGAGTTACAACGGACTGGTTTACGCGAAGACTCTTGGAGTAGGTTCTGCTTTCGGCGCGAATCTGGCATTTATATTTAAGGCTCGACTACAACTTCTTCGCGATATTGGCGCCTCGGTCTCACCATTTAATGCCTGGCTCTTAGCTCATGGCCTCGAGACGCTCAGTGTTCGCATGGATCGGCATCTAGAAAATACGCAGAAAGTGGCCGAGTGGTTGGCAGAACAGTCACAGGTGGAAAGCGTGAGTTACGCGGGCCTTCCTACTTCGCCATGGAACCCTATGGCTGTTAAATATGCACCTAAAGGACCTGGCGCGGTATTGGCCTTCGAAATAAAAGGCGGAGTCGAAGCGGGGCGCAAGTTTGTTGAGGCCGTACGAATGTTTAGCCATGTCGCCAATATTGGTGATGTACGCTCCTTGATTATTCACCCGGCATCTACCACCCATTCTCAACTCAACGAAGAAGAGCAACGCGGAGCTGGAATAACGCCAGGACTTATTCGTCTGAGCATCGGACTAGAAAATATCGAAGATATAACTGAAGATCTTGCGTTGGGATTTAAGGCTGCGAAGTAATCCAGAATCGCTCGGTTCTATAGGGAAATGCCTTGCCAATGTTCTACCCGTGGAGGGCTGGAAAAATGCTTTCCGATCAATCCTCGCCATTGAGTAAAGAGCTCGGATTCTCTGAAACCCACTGTGTGATCCTCTAGCGTTTCCCACTCGATGAGAAAGGCGTAGGTGCTCGGATTTTCGATTCCCTTTTGCAAAGTGAAACTTATATATCCATCCGCGGTGGAAAGCACCGTTGAAACGGCTTTGTGCAAAGCCACCTCGAACTCCTGCTCTTGCCCTGGGACTATGTCTACGACGGCGATCTCAGTAATCATTTTTCCCTTTCCTTATGTATCTTTAGATGGATAGGTAAATCAATCCCGCAATAACGGTTCCAACCCCAAGCCATCCACGTAGATTAATGGATTCGTTCAAAACGATAGCGGCTAGGAGCGTCGCGGTCGCGGGTTCAGCGAGAATGAGAGTCGAGGCCGTGCTCGCCTTTACTTTCTCTAATCCGAAAGCGAAAGCGATATAGGCAAGCGCGGTAGGGATTAATCCCAACCAAAGGATCATG
Organism: Actinomycetes bacterium; assembly: GCA_025363635.1. GTDB lineage: Bacteria > Actinomycetota > Actinomycetes > Nanopelagicales > Nanopelagicaceae > QYPT01. Next base: position 15,027 of record JANYDL010000038.1, on the reverse strand, counting down.
GCGAATCCACGCGGTGTTTCAAACCAGTCCGAATTCCCACGAAATATAAGTGGTGCTGAAATTAAGGCTGCTAAGGCAAAAATACGAGACATGGCATCAGTGATGTTCGCACCATTTTTAAGTGCTCGTTTTGTTGCGACCGCGAAGATTGAATATGACCCACCTGCGCCTATCGCAAGAAGAAAGCCAGTAAAGTTAAAAAGCGCGACACCGTGCGAGGTTGTAAGGACTATTATCCCAATCATTGTGATGGTTGTAGCTAGAAACCATCTCTTCACAGGTTTTTCATTGGTTAAAACATAAGCGATCACTCCCGTGAGCGCAGGAGCCGATCCCAGCGCTGTCACCGTGCCGATGGCTACTCCAGTGCTTCTTACTGCTGAGAAGAAAGTAATTTGGTAGAGAGCAACTCCTATCGCTCCCAACCAAAGATCGCGTCGGTCCAAACGAGAGCTTCCCTTCCCACCTAAATGATGAAAGAGGTAAAGCAGGGCAGCACCAGCCATGAGTCGGGCGCTACCGATGGCCAGCGGAGAAGCCATTTTGGGCCCGAGAGCCTGCGCGGTCCCTGTGGTTCCGAAACATATTCCTGCAAAAATCAATGAAGAATTTCGTTTACTCAATTCACTCATTCACTGCGCCCAATAAAGTCCCACTTATTTCCATATAAATCTCTAAAAACTACAACTTTGCCGTAATTCTCGATTCGAGGATTTTCTATGAAATCAACTCCCTTTGTCACCATTCGTGAGTAGTCATCATCAAAGGAGTTTGTATACAAGAAGAATGCAACCCGCCCTCCAGTTTGATTGCCAATGGCATCTACTTGTGAACCATCCGAGGCTTTGGCTAACAAAAGTGTTGCACCAAGATTGAGAGTTGGTGCGATTACTACCCATCTTTTGCCATTTGACAAGGCAGTGTCTTCGCAAAGCGTGAAGCCGAGTACATCGCAAAAGTAATGGATTGCTTTGTCGTAATCATCAACAACCATGGTGACTCCGCCAAGATAGGACATGCAAACAATCTTATTGGAGGCCTGAATAAGCGACAAAAGATGAAGTGAGAATTACAACCCAGTAAGGCGAACTGCTGTGAGAGCGACTCCTCCGACGATTATCCAAGCCAACATTCCCATGGCCATTGGACGAGGCCCGATCGCACGAATGGCTTTCCAACGCACTCCGGAACCGAGAGCTACCAATCCTGCGCCTAAAAGAAGTTTGCTAGTGAAGACGATGTCATCTACAAGTCTTGTTGGAAGTGTCCAGATGTTGTGAATGAAAGCAACAGATATGAAACCTAGGACAAAGTATGGAATTAAAGGAACTTTTGCACCATCCACTTCGCTCTTGCCCTGCGATGTTAACCATCGACGATGTCGAACAGAGAGAACGAGAACAATAGGTGCGAGTAAACACACACGAGCTAATTTCACAACGATGGCATATTGACTTGCATCCCCACCCCACACGGAAGCAGTCGCGACAACTTGTCCTACATCGTGCACTGCAGCGCCCGCCCAAGAACCAAATTGGCGAGCGTCTAGCCCCATTGCATGTCCCAGAAGCGGAAGTATGAAGATAGACAGAGTTCCGCAGAGCGAGATGAGCCCGATGGCGTAGGAAGTTTCCTCTTCGGTCGCGCGAGTTTGGGGACGAATCGCAGCTACAGCGGTAGCACCGCAGACTCCAAATCCCACGCCTATCAGAAGACCCAAGTCTCCTGACATTCCAAATAGTTTTGAGAGACCTAAGATTCCGAAAATTGTGCAACTTACAACGATCACTACGGTGATAACCCCTTTGATGCCAATCTCTCTCAATGACACAACGCTCACTTGTGCACCTAGGAGGGCGACGCCAATTCGCATGAGTTTCTTACTCGAAAAAGCGGTGGCGGGCCCGGCGAATGCTGGCCAGCGTGCAAAATTGGCTGCAAGAAATCCAAAAGCCACACAAAGTGCGAGAGGGCTTATTGCTTTTTGGTAGTGATTGATTTCAAAGGCAACGCCGACGAAGGCTGCGATGAGAGCCAAGCCAGGTAGATACTTTTTTATCATTTAAATTCCCAACTTAGTTGTCCAGAGTGTGAGTTGTTCTGCAACCTGTTGAGTGATTGAAATGATCTCTGCGCCGTCAAGTTCCTCGGGATTCACTCGATTACTTCCTGGCAAGCGACCACCTGCCTCAGAAACGATCTGTGGAAGTTGATCGATGCGAGAATTTTCTCCATCAACGCTAAGTCGTGTCGCATCAATCGCAATAACAAAATGCGAAATCTCCTGAGGCAACGTCGCCTGATCGCTTGCGAACATGTCAGGAATATCTTTGGCAAGCCGTGGACCGATAAGAACACCAGTCAGAGATTCCACGAGAACTGCAAGGGCGTAACCCTTTACTCCGCCTAAAGGTGCGAGCATTCCTGCGAGCGCTTCCTTAGCGTCGAGGGTGGGAAGACCATCTTTTGTAAAAGCCCAACCAGGTTCTAAAGGTGCGCCGGCTTGAGCCTTAGCCGCGATCTTGCCACGAGCAACTGCGCTCGTTGCCAGATCAATAATTGTTGGCGGAGTAGTGGGAATACCTGCAGCCATCGGTGATGTAGAGAGAATTGGTTTTGTTCCACCCCAAGGAGGCATGACCGCAGGACCAGTGCTGAAGGCAATCCCGACGAGTCCTTGACTTACCATCGGCCAGACATACAAGCCGAGGGCTCCACAATGCGATGAACGGCCGATTCCGACGGCTGCAATCCCAGTGGTCTTTGCCCTGCTTGCTGCCTCTTCTGCGGCCATATGGAGTTGCCAATGTCCCAAACCATTTTCGCCATCAAAAACGACCAAGCTGGGCAGGTCGGTGACGAGTTTCATGGATGCTTTCGAGTTGATTCCTCCTGCAAGGATTCGCTCAAGATAAAACGGCAGTCTCATAAGTCCATGACTGCCGATGCCCCACCGATCACTCGCGACAATCAATCTCGCACTTATTACTGCCTTATCTTCTTCCAACCCCGCCGCGACAAGAAGTGCGCTCGCTTTCGCAATTGCATCTCCAACACTTAACTGGGTACCGAACTGAGCCATCTAGCGATTGCTCACTTTGAGCGTACCAACAGCGTGGGTAGCTTCTTTGCCAGAGAGAAGCAAGGAAATATTTGAAGCGAGGATTTCGGTAATCCTCAATTGGCTTTCATGAGTAATTCCAGCGATGTGCGGTGTCAGTATGAGGTTGATCATCGTTTCCATTTCGCCTGCGGTGGGAGGCTCTTGGCTCCGAACATCAAGGGCCGCTCCGGCAATTCTTTTTTCATTGAGGGCAAGAATGAGATCTGCCTCGTTGATAATTTCGCCGCGCCCAACATTGATGAGCACTGCATGAGATCTCATCAAAGCAATTGTAGAAGCATTTATCGAGCCATTGGTCTTGGAAGTAGATGGCATATGGATGCTCACTACATCTGACCCTTCAAGGACCTCTTCAAAAGATTTCATCTCGATATTGAGTGGTGCAAGTCGGGGATCTTCTGGCTTTATAAACGGGTCATATCCCAACACTTTGCATCCAAAACCTTGCAGTAATCGCGCGGTAGCAAGTCCAGTGGCTCCGCATCCGAGTAAGCCCCAAGTGAGTCCAGAAAGTTCGCGGCCCGGAGTGCGTTGCCACTTTCCATCGCGTGTGGCCTTGTCATGAAGGGGAATATTGCGCAGAAGCGCAAGAGAAAGACCTAACGTCAATTCTGCAACGCTGACTGCGTTTGCTCCCAGTCCAGCTACAACAACGATTCCGGCAGCATCGGCAGCTTTTATATCTATGTTGTCGAGTCCGACGCCCGCACGTGCAATAACTTTGAGGGTTGGAGCTGCGGCGATGAGTTCAGCGGTAACTTGCGTTCGATTCCGAATTACAAGAGCGGTTGCGCTTTTGATTTTCTCCTTGAGAAGTGCCGAGTCGTTCCAGAGATTATCTTCCCGAAGAATGGGGAAGCTACCTTCGAGTGCTTCAAAGGGAGTTCCCCAGACATCTTCAGAAATAAGGATCATGCTTTTTCTAACGACCTATCGTCCGTTACGCTGAAATATAAAGCTTGGTGAATGTAAATTCACGATGGCCCATTGCTTCGGCTGTCGCTAGGCGGCCGTTGACACAGCGATAGATGACATCCATCATCATGTCGCCAGCCTGCTCCAAGTTATATTCATAACGAAGAAGTCCGGAGACATCCAAATCGATGTGCTCGCGCATGCTGGCTGCAGTCTTTGGGTTGGCCGTGAGTTTAAGAACAGGCTCAATCGGATTGCCGATCACGTTTCCTTGGCCCGTTGGGAATAAGTGAATTACGGCTCCACCCGCAGCCATCAAGGTGATGCATTCAGCGGCTGCTGACGAACTATCCATGAAATAAAGACCTGGCTTGCTTGGGTCTGGTGCTTGAGCCGGCTTGAGAACGCCCACGACAGGAACGGATCCGGTTTTCGCAATATTTCCCAGTGCTTTTTCTTCGATGGTCGTAAGTCCACCGGCGATATTTCCTTGGGTAGGTTGGGATCCAAGAAGATTTGCGCCGGTTGATTCGATAACCTTAATGTAATTGTCATACGTTGATTGAAAGAGATTTCGGCAGGCATCATCTATGCAGCGGTCTGCTATGAGATTTTCTCCACCGGTGAGTTCTGACGTTTCACCAAAGATTACAGTGCCGCCAGCGGCAACCCATCGATCAACGGCTTGTGAAGTCGTGGGACATGAACCCAACCCACTTGTCGTATCCGACTCTCCACATTTGATTGACATCATCAAATCGCCAATCTCTGCTGGTTCGCGTTGTATCTCAGATGCGTCCATGAGGAACTGCGCGGCCACTCGGGATGCCTCAGCAATTACGTAGAGATCGCCCTTGCCCTCAATAGAGAATGCCGCAACTGGCTTTCCAGTGGATGCGATTCCATCCGCAACTTTTTGAGTCCACTTGGGCTCAATGCCAATGACAACGACAGCAGCGACGTTTGGGTTTCGTCCTGTGCCTATCAAAGTTTGAAACGTTAATTCTAAATCTTCACCGAATTGCAATCGACCAAATGCATGCGGTAGAGCCATGGTGCCTGGAATAACTTTCGCCACTGCTTCAGCAGCCGCGTTTGAGAGATCATCCAATGGCAAAATAACGACGTGATTGCGAATACCCATCGTTCCATTAGGACGACGGAATCCAGTTAAGCGCGGCTTGCTTCCCATCGATAACTCCTCATGTTGTGTGTGTGGATGTAATCACCTTTTTTAATGGGGGCAGATGCCAGCCCAACTTTTACGCCGTACTTAATAATGAAATCACCTTCGGCAAGATCCATAAGTGCGAATTTATGACCGAGTGGAATTGCCTGGTTAAGAATGGCTGTGTGTTCGGTTCCTTGCTTTACGGAACGACCTTGAAGGGTGCCCGGCTGCAGATCCTGGACTGCCACTCCGACGGAATCACCGTCGTGATGGAGCAGAAATTGCGGAGGAGTAACTGACATTGATGCGCCTTGCCTCTCTCGCGGAATAGGGCTGAACGGAGGTAGTGGTCTGACCTCTTGGCGCAGTCTAGGTTAGCCACGCCTAAAAAGTCCACCCCACTGCCGAAATATCTCGTAGTGGTCTAACCTGTCCCTATGGCTACAGATCTGCGTTACGGCATTATTGGCGCTGGCAGCATGGGGCGCGAGCACATCGAAAACATCAAAGTTATGGGCGGCGCGGTCGTCACGGCGATCAGCGACCCTCACAAGGCCTCGCAGGAGGCTGCTGCACAATTGGCACCAGGCGCGGTGGTCTTTGGTGATCACAGAGACCTGCTTGAAAGCGGATTGGTCGATGCCGTGGTCATTGCAACCCCGAATGACACGCATGCCACGATTTTGAAGGATGCTTTAGCAAGTGATGTCGCGGTTTTTATTGAGAAGCCTCTTGCGACCCGGGTTGAGGATCTCAAATCGATTTTGAGTTGGAACGCCAATCGAAAAGCGCTTACATGGATGGGTCTTGAGTACCGATTTATGCCCCCCGTTGCCGAAGTTATTACTCGGGCTAAAGCGGGAGCGGTTGGAAAGATTCATCAAGTATCGATTCGCGAGCACCGCGAACCTTTTTATCCAAAAGTTGATAACTGGAATCGTTTTGCAAATCGCACAGGCGGAACACTCGTGGAGAAATGTTGCCACTATTTCAATTTGATGGACACGGTTTTAGGTGAACACCCTGTCCGCGTCTTTGCCTCGGGTGGACAGAATGTGAATCATCTCGATGAGCAATATGACGGAGTCCAGGCAAACATGGTGGACAGCGCATACGTAATTCTAGAGTACGCAACTGGTGCAAGAGCCATGCTTGATCTGTGCATGTTTGGTGAAGGATCGTATGACAAGGAAATTTTCACTGTGATTGGTGACGAAGGTAAGTTGGAATCTTTTTTGCCTTCACAAACCCTTCGCTATTCGCGCAGAGAAGATTGGGGCACAAGAACGGGGTGGGGCATTGGTGAAGGCACCGGCCGTGGAAGCGAAATAAAGCACGTTGTTGATTTAAGCGTAAAGTACATGGGACATCATTACGGTGCCTCCTACCTTGAGCACGTTAGATTCCGCGATGCGATCCTCACCAATGCCACACCTGAGGTGACACTAGAAGATGGCGTTACTAGCGTAGTTACGGGCCTTGCCGCACATAAAAGCATCGCCGAAGGAAGAGTCGTCTCCATTGACGAAATCTGGAATTAAAGCTATTTCCAGTCAGTCCATGGTCGGGCATAAGAATCAACAATTTCGCCCAGCGCTTCGAGTCGAGGTCTAGAAACTTCTCGAAGAGCTTTAGGAATGTCTGGGGCGCCCACAATGTCAGCCCAAACGGCACGACCGGCGAGAAAACCGCTAGCCCCACCTTGAGCGCACGCTTTCACCGCATTTGCAAAGTTCGGCTGCTTGACTCCATTTGAAAGCACAACCCAAGGTCCGCCGATTACGTCTGAGATGCGTTCGGCATTGCGGGTGATGGACAGCAAATCTCCTTCGCCGTGGAATGGAACTTCGGCTTTATAAAGATCTGGTTTCCATTGGGCCGCTTCGATTGCTGCGGTAATTAATTCTTCTTCGCGATCAAAAGCTCGAGAAGTGTCACTTGGTGGCTTGACGATAATTTCAATAATTGAAGGAAGCCCAGATGCACGACAGAGTTGATTGAATTCTTCGACAAGCTGTGCGCGGGTTTCAGGATCTTCGTCTGATCGCCAAAGAACTAAGAACTTCAAGCCAACACTACCAATGTCGCGCATGCGAATCGGATCGATCGCAGGGTCAACGGCCGTGTCAGTGGCAGCACCTCCTGCAGGTCCGATTAAAAGGTCTGCAGCTGCGATGAGACCACAATTTGAAGTCAGTGCTTTTTGTACAACAATCGCTTCAATTCCAAATTCTTGATCAACTAAAAGCGCAGAGGCAAAAGGCGAAAGTTCGCGAGCAACATCGACTTTGAATTGAGTCAATTGCGAATCTGATACTGGACCTGATTGATGATGTGCAAACATTCCCCGCAACGCTTCACGCTGATCAACGGCAACCATCGCAAGGGCTCCAGAAGGACGAGCAAGTTTGGTAAGTGGTGCTCTCATGCATTTGCCTCCAGGAAGGAATTGAGTTCGTCTGTGTGTGGAATTGCGGATTGACCATCAAGGCCAAGACAAGAAATTGCGGCTACCGCATTGGCTCGAAGTAACGCATCCCGAAGAGACCTCGCTTGGATTATTTGTGCAAGGAGAGCGCCGTGGAAGACATCTCCGGCACCGAGTGTGCTGAGCACATCGACCGCGAAGCCAGGGGCCGATACATAACCCGCGGCCGCACTGTAAGCGACACTTCCATCCGGGCCTCGGGTGGCGACGCAAATATTGTTGGCAGAGTTCGCATCTAGCGTTACTCCTGCCTCCAGCGAGAGTCCAGGGTGTCGGAGAGCAATCATGCGATCCGTTGGAACAAAAAGATCTACGAGCGACGAATCAAATTTTTCAACTCCGTAGCCGGCGTCGAAAGATATTTTTGGTCCTTTACCTCGAATTACTTCCATTTCTTCCAAACGAGTTATCCCAACGTGGTCGCAGTGGAGCCACTGGGCTTGCGAAATCAGAGATTTTGCAGAGCTAGTAAGTGGAGCTTGTGTCACGGGCTGACGGGTATTGATTGCGCGAGTGGAGTTTTCTCGCGCAGCAACAATAACGCTTCCTGCCGTCGGATCATCTGAAATTGCAATACCCGAGGTATTCACTCCTTCACGTTGAAAAATATTAAGAATCTCGAGAGCATCAGAATCTTTTCCGATAGTTCCTACGATTGCAGTTCGAATCCCTAATCTTGCTAAGGCAACCGCTGCAACAGCAGCAGGTCCTCCTCCTCCTCTTGCAATTTGGTCTGCGATGACTCTTTCATCGGCCGAAGGATATTTCTCAACCAGTGCGATCGTGTCCATCGTGATAACACCAACGCATACTGCTTGAAAAGAGTTCAATTGCGATTTTTCGCTTTGGCATCTGCCAGCGCAGTTGCGCGTGCGCCGCTTATATGTTGGTGTGTGATCTTCGCTGCGAGATTTCCATCTCCACTTTCTATGGCGGCCAAAATTGCACTGTGCTCGGTGCGTGAGACTTCTGATCGTCCCGGGATTTTCAGAGTTGTTTCCATCGACATCTTCATCACATCTTGCAAGACGTTAAGAGTTTGATTGATAAACCTATTGCCTGCGATCTCTACGATTGTTAAGTGGAATTTTGCGTCAAGGATTTGAAGTTGGTCGTAGTCAATAGGGGAAGTCGCTGAGATTGAATCTATTTGATTGAGCGTGGCCCGTAGGACTCGGATGTCCTCTTTAGTAGCTTTTGCTGCAGCCCACCTTGATGCAGGGACTTCTAGCACTTCGCGGGCGTCGTAGAGTTCATTTAGTTCATGGGTGCTAGACATGACCGAAGCTCTGATTTCTTGAGCGACAAGTGGTTCCTGCACAAAGGTGCCCTGCCCATGTTTGATCTGGACCAAGCCCTGTGCCTGAAGAGTATGCAGGGCTTCGCGAAGGCTCGGTCGGCTAACCTCTAAAAGGTCGGCTAATTGACGCTCAGGAGGTAGGCGGTCTCCGGGGGTAAGTTTCTTCAGCGCTATGAGCTCTAGTAATTGGGAAGCAATTCGGACCGCTCGCTGCGGCGTAGCGGGCGCATCAAGACTCATCGCCCTAGCCTTTCACAGCACCGGCGGTAAGACCAGCGACGAAAGTGCGTTGCATCGCGATATACATGACCACCATCGGGATTGAAGCGACCATAATTGCAGTGAAGAGCATGCTGTAGCTCGTCGCGAATTCGCCACGGAAGTCAATTAACGTCAAAGGCAAGGTCTTCTTGTCGAGTTGGGTGATGAGCATCAAGGGATAGAGCAAATCATTCCAGCAAATCACGAAAAGGAAGATGCCAGTGGCGCCCATGGCTGGACGCGATAGCGGAAGGGCGATGGAGCGATAAATTCGTAAGTGTCCTGCCCCATCAATTCCTGCAACCTCATACATTTCTCTCGGGATGTCCTTAAAAAAGGAGGTCAAGATAAATATAGAAATCGGAAGCGTCAGAGCGATGTTGACCAAGATAAGACCAAGAAGTGAGTTTGTCAGGTGAAGTTTTACAAAGAGATGGTAGATAGGAATGATGTTGACCTGCCCGGGAATGGCTAAGCCAAGTGAAAACAAAATAAAAAGAACTCTTCCGGTCACAGTTGTCATCCGAGAAATCGCATAGGCCGCCAAGCTTGCAAAAAGCAGGGTGAAGAAGACCGAGAATACGGCGACTATCACACTGTTCTTAAAAGGGGTGAACACATTGCCAGTGTGAATTAAATTGCGAAAGTTGTCCAAACTCCAGCTCTTGGGAAGCGCTAAAGGTTTGGTGTAAATCTCCACATCTTTCTTGAAAGAGCCAAGCACCACGATCGAACTCGGAACTAACACAGCGAGTGCAAAAGTAGTAAGCAGTATATTTTTCGTCCATTTATAGAACATTATTTAACCCCGTAATCAATTCGCAGGGTGCGACGTTGAAGCCATGTCACAAGGAGGACTACAACAATCAATACGATCGATTGCGCTGAAGCGTATCCATACTTAAAACTGGAGAAAGCGGTGTTGTAGATGCTCGTCACGATGAGATCGGAGGAGTTAAGTGGTCCGCCTTGAGTCATTGAGTACACCAGATCGAAGGCTCTAAAGGATTGAATCGTCGTATATGCCACAACGACGGCGGTCGTAGGAAGAGCCATGGGCCACGTAATGTTCTTGAATTGTTGCCAGCGAGTAGCGCCATCCACCTCGGCCGCTTCATAAAGGTCGGCGGGAATTTGTTGAAGCCCAGCCACATAAATAATTACCATTTGACCCGTGTGGAACCAGACTTGCGTCAACGCGATGGCGTATAGGGAATACTTACTGTCACCTAGCCAGTTAAGGGCGAATTTATTCAATCCGATAGCCTTGAGTGAAGCGTTAAGAAATCCGAAGTTTGGGTTGTAAAGGAACGTCCAAATTAATCCCACGGAAACCGATGAAAGGATTGTAGGGAAGAAGTAAATCACTCGGAGCAGAATCGTTGTCTTCGTATTTTTTAAAAGAAAAGTCGCGAATAGAAGCGAGAGTGCAGTCTGGAAAATAACAACGATTAACGTAAAGCGAATGTTGTTTCCGACAATTTTTCTAAACAAATCATCGTTAGTGGCTAAGTATGTGAAATTGTGAAGGCCTACATATTGAGGCTTGGTGACTCCATCCCAGCGCTCGAATGAATAAGCTAAGTTTTGGATCGCCGGGTAGAGGTAAAGAAAGGAATAGACAGCAACCGCAGGAATCGCCATGACTATGAGGATTTTGGATTCCTTCGTACGTCCTCGGAATTTATTGAATACCCGTTTGAGGGGTCTCAAACCACCCTTACCCGTATTTGGGGCAAGGGTGGTTTGAGTTAGAGATGCGTTACTGATTATGCACCTAGACCTTGTTTGATGGTCTTCGATGAATCAGCAAGCGTCTTCGTGACGTCAGCTCCACCGCCAATTGCGATCAGTGCATCCTCTAATGGATTACGAACTGTTCCAACGTTGTTGAACAAGAATCGTGGCGCGAGAAGAAGTTTCTTGCCCATGATGTCTGAAGTGTTCAGCAAATCGATGTTGGCTGAATAGTCAACGTTGATGATTGACACGTGCTGTGAAGTTCCAACTGCATACAACTGAGCAATTGGTGCTGTTGCCAAGAAGGAGATGAACGCACGAGCAATGTTTTGATCGCGCGCACTTGACTTGGCATTGACGCTCAAGATGAAGGTGTTGTTTGTGATTCCTTCATAGAGAGGCTTGGTGTCAACTGTGATGAGTGACATCAACTTAATCTTCCCCTTCATTGAAGGGTTGAGGTTGGTGACCGTACTCATTCCGAATGTTCCGGTTGGGTAAATCGCTGCCTTTCCTGCGGCAAAGTCTGCTGGAGCAACAACGTCGGTGTAACCCGTAACGTTTGGAGGGAAGCAACCAGCATCATTCATCGCCTTGTACTTGTTTGCAATGTCCGTGAACCAGTCAGAAGTCAAGTCTGCCTTGCCAGTGTCAATCGCGGCAATTCGGCTTGTCAACGTGGCTAGATCCGGGGCTGAGTTCATCAAGAACGAGTTCAGGATCTGTCCGGCGTTTCCACGAGTTGCGGCTGGCCAAGCGAAAGGAATGATTCCGGCAGCTTTTACCTTCTTGCAGAAAGCAAGAGTTTGTGTCCATGTGGTTGGAACTGTCCAGCCATTTTTTGCAAACATTTCAGCGTTGTACAGAGGATCGTTAAATAGAGATTGGTATGGAACACCGTAAACTTTGTCTCCAACAGTGCCAGGGGTCAACGCGCTCTGAATCACGTTCTGCTTAACGAAACGCTCTGCAGAAAGATCTTTTAACAATCCGCCGTTGTAGAACTGAGCGAACTGCCCACCGCGAACTGTTACGAAGACAGCCGCTTTTGGATTTGCACTGATTCGCGCATAAGCAAGGTTTGTGTAGTCACCTGAGTTCATGATCACTTGGTTGATGTGCGTTCCAGGATTTGCAGCCTGAAAACGATCGATGATCGTTTGAAAGACTGCTTTATCTTCTGGACGGAAATGGTGGAATTCAATTGTTCCTGCCGCGGCGGTGAGGGCAGCGACAGGCTTTCCCGTGGATTGACCGAGGCGTACGTTTGCCCAAACGAGTTTGCCAGCGGAATTCTTCTGACAGACAAGTGATGTTGTTGATGTACCGGTGCTCACGCCTTCAGTTGTGCATGCGACACCGAACTTTGGTGTGGCTGCCGCCTGTGTGCTGGTGATTGTTGTCGCAACGAGAGCCATTGCTATTGCGGTCACCGCACCCATCCGAAGTGCGCTTAAGGAAGTTCTTCCTTTAGTTTTCATCTAGTGTTCCTTGCTTTCGTAGGATTGTGGGTTTTCTTACCATTCAACGAGGGGTATCCCTAACATGCTTGCCATACGGCGAAGCCCCGGTCTCACATCGATCCACGAGATGACCAAGTGATGTGGGTATCCACCAGTGACTATTCCATTTACCAAAGTCGCAGCATCCGGTTGCGTCACAACCGTCGCTGTATTTCCTTGGAAGTGATTGGGAGCAGGGATTGATTCCCCTCGGCTCACAACCATGCGTAGCCCCGTGCTATTGCTCGGATCTACATCCCGATCAATGCGGAACAGAGTTACTGGCCCGGTCTTGAGCGGAAAATTACCTGCAACGCCAAGTTGGCGATTGCAGTGGATGTACTGTGTTGCGTGGGTCGGATCAGCTGCAAGTTTCGTAGCAGCAGAACCGCAATGCCATAAGCGAACTAAACCTTTATCTGCATCGAGATCGACAATATCGACGAGATAGTTTTCATCGGAGCCAAGCGATTCACAGACCAGCATGGTTACTGCACCAAGAACATCTCGTTCGCATGTTGTAACAGTCCCTCGGTCTGACAAACGACCTAATGACGAGCAAACGCACGCGCCGAGATCGGTAGGAAATTCTGGCCAACAGCGGATTGCAATTGCGTCAAGAGATTCTTCTTCTCGCCAATCATCTAAAGCAACTTCTACGCTGGAAACTTTTTTCGCTTGCTCGACATTAACTCCACTCAACGATGGTTGCGCCGCGACCGCACTTTCGTAGGCAAATTCAATATCACTTTCTTTGACTGACGTAATCCGTTCGAATGCGTTATCGATAGTTATCTGACGAACATCTAGCCCGAAAAGAGAATTTAACTTAGGACCATCGAAAATGCATGGGGTAAAACCATTTGGTGCTTCACCGATAGCCCCGACCTTCTTACCCTTTAACCAATCAAGCGCCTTCTGCACTGCTTCTACAGGTGCCAATTCGCCGCTTATTGTTTCTGGAGTTGATGCTGCAGGAAGTCGGCCAGCGAGCGCTTCTTGCAACGCTGCGCGCACGTGTGGTTCATCGGCGTTTCCGTGGATATGTCGTATATGTTGACCCACGTTCAGTAGGGCGTGCGCGGCTAAATTAACGCCACACATTGAATTGAGTTTTAATCGTTCGCCAACTTCACCTGGCTCTCTCATGGACCAGGCCAAGACCGGCCCCTTAACCTTTCCTAAGAGTTCAACTGCAGGCGAGGCGTCGGAGAAGGAGGCCATAAAGAGAATAGGAAGATCAAAGGCGGGAAGAGTCACCTTGGCAACCTCCTCGGGCGTCATGAGGAGATGCTCTGGTCCGACCACTTGGGCACCGAATTCCAGGAGCAAATTGCGAGCGCTATCAAAATTTGCCTGCGCGCACGCGAGATCGAAGGTAGGACGCGCAAGTGCAACAAGTGCAACGGTGCTCATGAAACCCCCGGTGGTTTGACCTCTGGCGAAGCGTGCCAGTGAAGGGCAGGCTAGTCAACTATTTTTGGCACTTTTCTGCGGATCGTTATGACACTGTAATCAGATATGGAATTGCCCAGTCTGCGGTCTTACCAAGGGCAAAGACCAGAATCGGAAAGTCTCTACCTTCTCAGGATGTCCGGGCGAGGTCGCTGGGAGATACTCAGGGTCGGCCAGCTCGGATCCAAGGTAAGGATTTCGGGTCCATCGGGGTTGGCCAGGATCGTATCTTCGGCTTTCCAGCCCTTCCCAGTCGGGTTCCACGCAATGGCCTGGTTTGGCACAATCTTTTGGGTAGAACTGCGGTTGGCTGTCCAATCTCGGGGCAGGTATCCCATCGGTCCACCTTGGTGATGTTTGGTCCATTCATCGTGATCAAAACCATTGGCTGCATAGGCCGAGATTGCAGATTCAATAGGTGAAGAGAACTCAGCGCCAATTTGTGTTGCGCTCAACATTGCTGATTCAACAGCAAGAATGCCCAGGTACTCCTCGTATCGCTGGGTGGCGAGATCGCCGAAGGTCACGATCCGAGTGGTCGAAGCGATTAGTCCTTTTCGCCTAGCGCAAATGGAGGCGATTACACGCGCCCCGATTGGAGAGTGGGTAGGTAGCGGATGACGGAACTTGCGAACACGATCCTCTCCTCCGACCCCCATGAAAACAACGTCGAGATCGGCGTTATAGAGCGCGTGAGTGATCCGTCCTGCTACATCAATTTCACGATCGTGCGCAGAAATTTCGCGCATCGCAGAACCGAGAGCTACGGCGGCATCCTTTGAGATCGTTCGAAGGCGTTCTACATCTTCGGCCACCAGAGTCTGGCGCAATTTTTCAATTTCTGTTCCGAGATCGATGCGTTCGCCGCCAGGTTGATCACTTCCAACGGTGGATCCCATTGGAAGTAATGGGTCACGACCTTCCCACCATTGAACGACCTTGACGGCAATTCCATCTGGAAATTCTTCTGCGATGAGTCGTGGCGCCTCAATTGTGTTTGTTATTGCTGTGACGTCGTTGGCGCTAACGATGAGATCGAAGCATGCTTGATCCAAAGTAGTTGGAACATGA
>JANYDL010000103.1 GCA_025363635.1 Actinomycetes bacterium | reverse complement strand
TGCACCTGATGCTTGACCTGCTTGCACTTTAGCCGAAGAAACATCTTCAACCGGGCTATGTCCCGCTGCAATACCTTCGTATTTGCTCTTAGAGTTTTCAATTCCAAAAACGGTCCATCCAGAATCTACAGCGGCCATGGCCAGCGGAAGCCCCACATATCCTTGACCGATAATTGCCACAGTTTTTTCGCGCTTTGACATGAGCGAAATCTTATCCTTTTAGTAGAAGTGCGGCGGCCTTAGCATCTTCACTGACTGGATACAACTGCACCAGCTCTTGCACCGCTAATCGCGCATCATTTATTTGATGATTACCAAGGTAATCCTTTATAAGTTGGAGGCGATTGCTAGTCGTCCAGGGATCTAGTGACAGCAGCTGGACTCTAAAGGGAATCGCCAACGCAAAGTTATTTTCAACTTCATGTGCAATCGCGTTCAGGCGAATCCCGTTGATCGACTTTGGATCCATCTTGGAAGCTTCCCTTAGAAGCGATGCGGCGGTGGGTAAATCAGGGACACGTAAGGCGACATCTGCTAATGAAATATAAACCTGAGCGCTTCTTGGCTTGATTTGAGAAGTATCAATTATTTTTTGAAGGTATCTCGCTTTATCTAACCCGGTTTTGTTTGAACTGAGATCGAATAACGCTTTCGAGGTCCTTATACCGGGAAATATGAGGAGGAAAGTAAGGACGACAGCGCCAAGTGAGACAAGCGGTGCAAGGGAAGTGTTATCTGCAAAGGATTTCACTTCCCTTTTCCCGCTAGGTACCTTCTTCCTCTGGTTCTCAATTAATTTGGGCTCTTTTGTCAGGGCTTCTTGACTAAGGGCATAGAGCGATCCTCCGATAATCCAAAACCACACCGTAACACCAAGATTGTCAATCGAGATCGCAGAAATCAATAGCAGGGAACTCCACACTGCAAGTAAGGCAATGAGATTGAGTTGCTCACGTCCCGAAGATCTCCGTAAAGCCTTAAAACTGGACATGCAGATAATTACCAGCAGGATGATGTACGGGATGAAAACAAGTAGCCCACCGGTTGCCAATAATTGAAGGAAAACACTATGCGCATTGTCAGTAGTCTGCCCTTGTACCACTTGAATCTGAGGGGCGTATCTTCCGTAATTTTCCCCAAAGCGCTCGAAGCCTACCCCTGCAAAGGGTCGCGCCTTGAACATCTCAAACGCTGCCTTCCAATAATCCAAACGATTATTCAAAGAAGATCGATAGATCAACGACGCCAGTGGACCTTTGTTTAGTAACCCTAGCAAAACTGCCACAGCCAATAACCCCGCGAGTAGAAACGAGATTTGACCAATTCTCTTACGCCATTGCCAAAGCTTTCCGCCAATAATCAACGAAACGCCAAAGAGAAAAGCTAACAAGCCCTGAACCGATCCTGTTTTACGCACTAAAACTACTTCAACAATAACCAACAGGCCGCCGCCAACCTGTACCCATCGATTTTTATGATCAATCGCCATCCAGAGTGTCGTTATCGCACACGCTCCCAAAAGAGCAGAGGAGAAATCTGGATTTCCCAACGTCAATATGACGGGGTTATAAAGCAACACCCAATGAAAGAAATCATGCTTCAAGAGCTGAAGGTAACCGTAAATAGTAAGCACCATTCCAAGCAAAACAATGGCCTGGCGAAGGCGCCATACATTCTGATGAGAAAAACTCATCATGGCAGTAAAGGAAAGACCGGCTAGCGCCAAGTAAGTAATGGCTCCATTATTTCGATGGCTAGCGCCAAAAAAAGCTGTGTACCTCTCTTCCGTAACTACGGCGGTTAACAAGAGACTAAGGGAGATGGCTACAATGGCCCATTGACCTCTGGAAATATTCCATTCTTTATTGGCACGCATAAAAACTATGAGAGAGCCAAGTATCCACGTGGCGCATAGGGCCACGATAAACATCTTTGGCAGATTTATTGGGTCAGCTAGCGGAGTCCACACAGTCACTGTGGTCAAGACACCGGATACAAGTATCCACCTTTGAAACTTTTCTTGATCTCGGGCCAACAATTTGCTCACTTATTCACTCCCGGACTCTCGGCATAATTGTTAGACTCTAACAACTTCGCTTATAAAAAGCCCAGACCCGGCCCCCGCCGAAGCGGAGACCGGGTCTGGGATGAAGTTATTTAGTTCAAACTCGAGGACAAGCCTCGAGTCATCCCGTCATTTACTTCTTTGGAAGGGTGTTGACCTTCGCTTGGATCTTAACGATCAAGTTGGTCAACGCTGTTAACTGAGCGCGAAGTGATGCGATCAAGCCAGTTACCTTGAGGCCAAGGTCAACAACTGCTGCAGTTGCAGCATCTGCTGAATCTTGTGCGAGCTTTGCGGCATCTGCAGCATCGTTTGCAGCAGCTGTTGCTTCTTCAGCAGCAGTTGTTGCAGCATCAGCGGCATCAGCGGCGTAGTTAGCAGCATCGGTTGCAGCGTTAGCTGCATCAGTAGCTGCATCAGTTGCTGAGGTATCGACTACAACATTTATGGAACCAGTGATGGTCGCCTTGGTTGTTGAATCGGTTGCTGTTCCTTCAGTTGCGGTGAACGTAATTGTTCCGCCACCTAGAGGTGCATACAAGGTGTAAGTCTTGATGCCCGCTGCGAAGGTTGGGTTAGTGGTCGTCAAGGAAGCCGAATCTCCGCCAGAAAGTGACTGTGAAGCGGTAATTCCACCAGTAGCAAACACTGCGCGAGCGCCATCGGCAATTGCTGCACCGTTAGCATCCTTTGCGGTAACTTTTAGAACAATCTTCTCACCAGGAGCGTATGAATCCTTGTCAAACGAGAACACAACGGTGGCAGCTGTTGCCTTAACAACGTTCAAGGTAACCGTTGTGGTCACTGTTGACGTCGCTAGAGTAGATGCGTTACCGAAGGTAACTACGCTTGATCCAACAGCAACACCAGTGAAGTCAAATGTGGCTACACCAGCTGTTGTTGTCTTGGATGTTGAGATTGTTCCGGTCGCTGCTGTGCCGTCAAATGCATAGACGGTAGAACTATCAGCAACTTTGTTTCCGGCAGAATCTGTAGCCTTTACTGTCACAGAACCCGTATTGGTTCCAACGATGTTATTGGCCGTAACGATTGTTGCAACATAAGTGGTAGCAACACCCGAGAAAGTAACTGTCTTGGTAGCAAGTACGGTTGAACCGTCCTTGATGGCAACAGTTGTTGTTCCCGCTACGCCAGTTGGATAGACGTAGAAGTTGTGATAGCCACTTGTGTCACCAGCTGCGCTGGTTACAGACTGTGCTGTTCCTGCGGTACCGGTGACGTTGTTTACGCTACCAGGACCAGATGTGATTGTTGCAGTCAACGAATCGTTGAGAGCAGCACCTAGAAGATCAAGTACCTTGATCTTGATTGTTCCAACAGCAGTATTTGAAGCAGTTGCAGAGCCAATCGCTGTTGCATCAGCAGCAGCAATTACATCAGCAAAGCCTGCTGATCCAGTTGTTGAAGAGTCGCCAGCGACCAGGTATGAAACTGTCTTTGCGACAGAGACTCCACCTGATTGAGCTGAAGCATTAACCGTGATGGTTACTGTCTCAGTAGCAGTTGTTGAATACAAGCCACTTCCTGCTGCAGTCTCCAAGAAGAGACTTGCAGTGATTGTTCCGACAGCAGGAGTAGCAATAACAATTGCATTCGGTGTTGAACCGGCAGAAAACGTCATGTTGAGCTTGTCGGTTCCGATTGCGGTTCCGCCATTGCCACTTGTGATTGTGGCTGAAGCTCCAGAAATGGTAACTAATTCCTTCTTTGTAGCATTTTGGGTTGCCGTGAGGGTGACCGAGTTTGCTACCCCAGCCACACCAGCACCTGTATTAAAAGGTGTTGCTGCAGCGCCATCGCCCGATGTATAGACAAGAACTGTGTTAGCTGCGCTTGAAGGCGCAACTGACAACAATCCAAAGCCCATCGCAGCAACAGCAACAAGCGCTACGCGCTTGAGAGTTGTCTTTGTAGACATTTGTATCCTTTCGATTGTCGCAATCGAGACCATCTCGATCGCGGCTTCTCGATGCATCGCACGTGCTGATGCATCAAATCCCCCACCGTGTATCCGGACCCGGTGAGGAAAGTTAGGTAGGGAGATCATGCGTTGACTCCCTTTCGTGATTCAGAAACCGACACGGCTTGAGCAAGAACTTGGGTCTTGCCTGGACTGAGCAGAAGACGGGTTGTGATCGCCTTCGGCGCTGAGGATAAATCATATCCTGAGTTGTTGGTTGCTAAGAGGAAGTCCGAAGTTGTGGCAGATTCAACGATGAAGGTCACCGTCATAAGGTAGTTACCGTCTAGTAAATGATCTGTATTTGTAGAAATGGAGGCCAAATTAAGCTGATTCCAGCTCCCATTAATACCAACAGCAACGGTTGCATCGTAGGTTGTACCTGATCCATCGACAGTTATAACCTGCGAAATCAAGAGATTTGGACCACCACTAGAGGTCATGGCCGTATTTGTCAGGACTACACCTGAGTCAGTCAAGGTTGGGGCATTTCTTCCCACGAAAAGTTTGCCAACGACGCCGGTCGAATCCGTGACTGTAAACCCCGTCGGGATTCCATTTTTATCTAGGCCGGGGAAGGAAATTTTTGCTGACTTAATCGCAAAACTATTTACTGGAGAAGTCGGTTTACCTGAAGGGGTGGAGAGTGATTGCGGAGCAGTCGTTGTCTGTGTGGCAGTAGAAGATGGCGTGGCGGTAGCTGTCTGCGCAAGCGCTGACGTTTCTGACGTTGGCAACGAAGATGGAGTTGAAGCGCCAGAAACTGGACCTGCCGCAATCTCACGCGGCGATTCGATTACAGTGGAAGCACCTTGGTGTGAGAATGAATTAAATCCAAGGAATCCAATCAACACCACAATAATTGAAAGAGCCGCTTTAGAGGATTTCTTCGCAACATCGGCGGCCTTTTTGTAGGTCGTTGAAAGAAGATCTAGAGCGGTTAGTCCACGCTCTTCATCAATAACGAGCTCAGAAAGAATACGACGAAGAGATGCGCGTGCGCGAGACACAGTGTGTCGTACAGCGGAAGTCTTGATTCCAAGTTCTGCCGCAATCTCTTCCGTAGAACGTCCTTCAACTTCCCACATAACAAGAGCGGCTCGCTCTGCGGGAGAAAGAAGAGCGAGTGCTTGACGAATAATCGCTGCATCTTCAGCGGCACTTAAAGCAAGTGAATGATCGCCACTGTCTTGCCATGAAGCTTCGATCTCTGCAGTGGCGTCGTCGAGAACGACGAGGTGAGGACGACGTCCTTCCATGCGGAAGAGGTCAATGCAGAGATTTTCGATGGTGCGATGTAGATAAGAAAGTGCATGCTCCTGCGATTCCAATTCTGGAGCGGCAAGCATAAATTTGATTAAGGCATCTTGAGTGATTTCCTCTGCCTTCGCCGAATCTTTAAGAACGCGATTTGCGTGTGACAGAAGCTCTGAGCGATGCTCTGCGTAGAAAGCACCGAGTTCGGCAACAGTCCATGTCATTGGACCTGCCTGAACGTCAGATTTCTTAGCCACGAATAGATCCTTTTTAACCGGTTTGGTCTTGCAGAGCCAGCCGTCGCCGCCTCTACTTGCTACTACGAATGGTAAAGCACTTTGTCGCGGAGGTAGGACAAAACGGACATTTCGCTAGGTCACACTGCACAATTCAATGCCACTCGAGTTCCACAAGAAAACAAATTCCACAAGGAAAGGGGGTTATTGGATGAAGAACACCTTGGTGTAAACGGCCTTCCCCGTGATCCAGACAACAACCGAATGGGTACCAGGAGTGACCGCATTAGCACCAATTTTGGCGGGACTTCCGTCAATCGTCACCTGAGCCACCGCCCCTGAAATCGAAATCGTGATTACCCTCTTTGAAGCCGTAGCGCGAATGATCGGGAGTGCGGATGAAACAGTCGGCGGAAGAACTTCGATCGTAAAAGTCTTTTTAATCTGGCCGGTGTTGGCGGTTGCGGGTTGAGTTGCCGTAATTGTGGCAACCCCAGCTCCCCGCATTTGAATAATAGTGTCAACAAAAGTTACGACGGCAGGGTTGGATGATTTCAACGTCCACGGTGCAACTGATGCTGTAACCGGAAAAACAATCGCGGGCGCCACTGTGCCAAAAGTTATTTTCAAGTTTGCAAAATCTCCCGCCGCGGAAGTGGGCGTTGGGGTCGCAGTTGAGGATGGACTTGGCTTTGGAGTTGGAGTGGGAGTTGGCTTTGGAGTTGGAGTGGGAGTTGGCTTTGGAGTTGGAGTTGGAGTTGGAGTTGGTGAGGGCGTGATTGTTGGGGTCGCAGTTGAGGATGGTGATGGTAATGGTGCAGCTCCTGCAACCCTAAGAGTCATAGAGAGTTTGACTGTGGAATAGTTACCAGCGCGTGCCTGAGTCGCTGTGATGATTGAAGCACCAATACCTGCTATAGAAACCAAATTATCAGACACTGTTGCAACTGCGATATTAGATGATGAATAAGTCCAGGCTCCCGATGAATTACTCGTGGGATTTGCAAGAACAAAACTTGTAATACTGCTCTTCTTTATCTCAATATCTTCGAACGGACCAACCGTCGGAGTAATAGCGACGACGGTGAGATTCATCGTTGCTGTCGCAGATTTCCAATTCACAGTGCTGCCTTGTTTGGCGGTGATCACGACTATGCCCGCTTCGTTCGCAGTCACAACATCGCCCTGCAAAGATGCGATACGAGGATCAGAGGACGTAAAGCTCCAAGTCCCATCGGAGTTAGAAGTTGGCAAAAGCAATTTGTAAGATTTTTCAGTAATCAAAATCGAACGTGCAGGAAAAGCACCAAGGAGTGGAGTTCCAGTGCTTACCTTGAGTTGAGTAGATCGCGCACGGGCGGTAAAGGCACCGATCGCACTTTGACTTGCGGTAATTGTTGAAGTGCCAACGGAGAGAATGTTCAAGGTATTTCCGATCACAGTGGCAATCTTTTGATTTGAAGACGAGTAAGTCCACGCGCCTTTCGAGTTAGATGTTGGAGGCGTAATAACGACTTTCCCAACTCCCATTGCGGTGTTTATGACCGGGAAGGAACCAAGGATTGTTGTCGTCGCCTCTGCCTGTGGCGTGAGTGCTAGCCCCATCAACGCGAAAGCAAGAATACATATGGCACGACGAAACTTATTGCCAACCTTTGTAGGAAAAACTATTGATTGCACTGATATACCCCTTGTTATCGGTCCTGATTATCTCCCTTGGACACTCTTAGGTTTGGGATTTCAGGTGCACGGTCGACTGTGGATCCTCTGCCAGAATGTGATGCATTCGCAGGTGAAATAGGTCGCAAAAGCGTTTTCTGCCTTGCATTGGAGATTGAATAGGTGAAGGCTGAACAAGTTAGTCGGTGATAACGGAGAGGCCACCTATGTTTCAAGTGCGTATTCATGGTCGGGGCGGTCAAGGTGTAGTAACTGCCGCAGAACTCTTAGCTCAAGCGGCCTTTGATGAAGGGGCGCATGCTCAGGCCTTTCCTAGTTTTGGTTCGGAAAGAACTGGCGCTCCAGTAGTTGCCTTTGCTCGAATTGCGCAAACAGCGATACGAGTCCGTGAACCCGTCATGTCGCCAGATGCCCTCATAGTGCAAGATGAAACTTTGCTTCGAGCCATCGATGTTTTCAATGGCCTTTCTGAATCAGGATTCGTATTGATTAATTCCAAACTTTCATTCAGCGAATTAGGTTTGAGCGAATTTGAATCGGCGCGCGATCGTTTCATGACTGTGCCAGCGACTGAATTAGCAATGGAACATCTTGGACGCCCTGTCCCAAATGCAGTTTTGCTTGGAGCATTTGCTGCTCTTACAAAAATTGTCAGTTTAAAATCTGTGCAGGGTGCAATTGCTGAGAGGTTCAGCGCAAAACTCGCAGCAGGAAACAGCGCGGCCGCTGCGGCCGCTTTTGAATATGTGCAGTCTCGATGCGGAGAAAGTCCAACAGCGACAAAGGAAAATACCAATGTTTAGACAAGTCGAAGGTTCCAAAGCCGTTGCTGATGCAGTTGCCGCTTGTCGTCCGGAAGTAATTTGCGCTTATCCAATCTCACCTCAAACTCACATAGTGGAAGGATTGAGCCGGATTGTGAAGGCGGGCGATCTCGCCAATTGTGAATTCGTCAACGTCGAATCTGAATTTGCTGCAATGTCAGTAGCGATTGGTGCGAGCGCGACGGGTGCGATGGGCAGCGTGAAGGCCATCAACGCGGCGAGGCTCGCGCTGTCAGGCGACGGAAAGCACAAGGTCTCGCTCGACAAGGTCATCGCGACGATGCGTCAGACGGGTGCAGACATGTCGAGCAAATACAAAGAGACGGCGCGCGGCGGGCTCGCGGTGAACATCATCGAGTGCTGAGGGCGCGGCGCGCCCCGCCTATCCGTAGTTACGAGTCCGTGCGACCCTCGGCGGCATGCGTCGTCTTAGCGTCTGTGCCGCCCTCGCCGCCCTCGCCCTGACCCCGCTCGCCCGCGCCGACTGGCCCATGATCGCGCACGACCCGTCGCGCACGGGAATGAGCGCGGGGCGCTCGGACCTCGCGCGCCCGGCCGTCGCGTGGCAGCGGTACATGGGCGGCTCGGTCGGCGCGGCGCAGATGACGGCCGCGGACGTGAACGGCGACGGCGTGATCGAGGTCGTGTTCATCTCCGGCGGCAAGCTGGTGGCCAAGCGCGCCGACGACTCGCTGGTGTGGGAGAGCGCGCCGCTCGCGCTGTTTCGCATCGACGCCGTGCGCGACGTCGACGGCGACGGCACGATCGACATCGTGGCCACGGGCCGCCCGGGCATCGTCGCGGTCTTCAACGGCCGCGACGGGCACCTCGAGTGGCGCACGCAGACCGACACGTTCGGGCCCGAGATCGGCGCGGTCCGCTTCGGGCGGATGAACGCCGACGCGGTCGACGACATGTACATCATGGACGCCAACTGCGGCTCGACCGGGCAGCGCGGCGACATCGGGTTCGCGTACGACTTCGCGCACGGGTTCGGCACGGGCGTAGACGACGGCGCGCTGCGCCTGTGGCAGCTCGAGCGCGGGCGCGAGTACGTCTGCGGCGTGAACGACGTGCTCGCGGACCTGGACGGCGACGGGGTGCCCGAGCTGGTGGCCTTCGCGTCGACGCAGATGTACCTGTTCAACGCCCGCACGGGCCGCAAGATCGCGTCGGGCGGGCCGGACACCACCGGCGGCTTCCCCACCGGGTTCAGCATCCCGTACGGCACCAACGCCACGCACGTGGCGGACGTGGACGGCGACGGTCACCTGGACATCGTCGGCTTCACGAACAACTCGTACACCGCGTCGATCAACTCGCGCGCGGTCTTCGTGG
>JANYDL010000079.1 GCA_025363635.1 Actinomycetes bacterium | reverse complement strand
ACTTCGAGAAGGCATATAGCCGCCCCCATCGGGATCTGGTATATATCGCGCCCTCAAGCGAGCCAAGAGGATCGAGCCAGGGGCTCGCAAAGAACGAGATAGGAAGTTCAAGCGATGGGAACTCGGTGGTCCCATGGAGCTCTGGCACTACTGGGTTAAGAAGGTCGGTGGCCTCTTGCTCTCTGAATGAGAAAATTGTGGAGGTATTTAGCTCCTACCGAGAATCCGTAGTTCGCAATCGTAGGGATTATTACGCTCGTGAAATCGGGAAATTGCGCTTCGAACTCGCGGATACCTCTGCCGAGATCAATTTTATGCCTGTCATCAGTAAATACGTAATTGAAACTACTGTAGTTTTAGGAGCACTTCTAATTGGAGCGGTTCAGTTTGTCTTTAAAGATGCTTCACACGCTGTGTCTACGCTAGCAATTTTTTTGGCGGCTGGAACACGAATTGCACCCGCAGTGTTGCGGGTGCAACAAGGTTCCATTCAAATCCGTGGCAGTTTAGGTGCGGCTGGACCTACACTCGATCTAATTGAAGCGCTCGGAAACTCCCCTATCGTGGAAAATTCCAATGATTCCGTGGACGTAATCCATGATGAGTTCGTCGGTGAGATACAGATAACTGAGGCAACTTTAACTTATCCAGATAAACACCAACCAGCGATTTTAAGGATATCTTTGAAGATTCCCCAAGGAAAATCGGTAGCATTTGTCGGCCCATCAGGAGCAGGTAAGACAACCATTATTGATGTCCTGTTAGGTGTTCTAATTCCGGACGAAGGATCAGTTTTGATTTCAGGTTTATCACCACTCCTTGCTGTGTCCAAATGGCCGGCGGCAGTTTCCTATGTTCCGCGAGATGTAGTGATCTCTTCGGGGACGATCCGGGAAAACGTTGCTCTTGGTTATCCGGCGGAATCTGCAACTAATGAGTTAGTGATGAGTGCATTGAAGGTTGCTCACTTGGATCGGTTTGTTGCCGGCTTGCCACACGGGGTCGATACACAAGTGGGTGAACGCGGGGCCAAGATCAGCGGAGGACAGCGCCAGCGGCTTGGAATTGCTCGGGCCATGTTTACCAGGCCACACTTATTGGTGTTGGATGAAGCGACTAGTTCTTTAGATTAAGAAACTGAGGCAATTATGTCCGACGCAATTCATGCGTTAAGGGGTTCCGCGACGGTTGTGATGATCGCTCATCGCCTATCAACCGCGAGAGATGCAGATATTGTCGTGTACCTATCTGAAGGTAAGGTTTTGGCGACGGGCACATTTGAAGAGGTCCGTCGCGCTGTGCCTGATTTTGACCGTCAGGCCAAATTGGTGGGCTTGTGGCGTTCGGGAGTTCCGCTGTTATTGAGAATAGTCACTTAGCCCGAAAAGGGAATCGCTAGCGCTGAAAGCAAAATGACCAACTTGCGCTCCCTGGTTGTCCATGGGATACCGTAGGCATCATGCGAACCCAGGAAGAGCGTTCCTTTCCCAATAAAGTTCTAAATAAGAAGACGAACTTCCAAGAGAATCTGAGATGAATTTAACTATTTTATTGCCGTGTCTCGATGAAGCAGAGACCCTTCCAATTTGTATAAAAAAGGCTCAGAAATCCATCAAAGATTTGGGCCTTGATGGAGAGGTGCTTGTCGCCGACAACGGTTCTACCGATGGGTCACAGGATCTTGCCACTGGTTTAGGTGCCCGTGTGATCTCAGTGAAGCAAAGAGGTTATGGAGCAGCATTGTTGGCTGGAATTGATGCGGCGAAAGGCGAATTTATTATTATGGCGGATGCGGATGACAGTTATGCACTTGATAATATTTCTGAATTTGTGAGTGCCCTACACACTGGTGGAGCAGATCTCGTGATGGGAAATCGGTTTAAGGGAGGAATTGATAAGGGCGCGATGCCTTGGCTGCATCAATATTTAGGTAACCCAGTTCTCTCTTTTCTTGGAAGACGCTTCTTTGGTGGGAAGATCCGGGATTTTCACTGTGGGATGAGAGGTTTTAGAAAATCTTTTGTAATGGGATTGGGACTAAATACCATCGGTATGGAATTCGCGAGCGAACTTGTCGTAAAGTCCCAATTCGCCGACGCGAAAATTCTAGAAGTGCCGACTAAATTAAAGAAAGATGGACGAACACGGCCCCCTCACCTCAGGACCTGGAGGGATGGATGGCGTCATTTAAGGTTTTTACTTTCGTATAGTCCCCGAGTGCTTTTTCTTTATCCAGGGCTAGTTAGCCTTATGACCGGACTGATTGGCCTGATTGCTCTTTCTCGCCACTCGGTGGCTATCGGTGTTATTACATTCGATGTTCAAACATTGATTTTTAGCAGCGGCTTCTTTCTCATCGGTCAACAGCTCATTTGGTTCGCAATTCTTGCAAAAGGAAGTTCGGTTGCAAGGGGTTTGCTTCCAGAGGATGAAACCTGGAGAAAAATCTTGGCGCTATTTTCAAAAGAGCGAAATATCCTTGTCTTCATAGCGATTTTTTTGGTGGGAGTCGCTTTAGCCGTCTCCACATTTCTTCACTGGCAAAGCACCGGCTTTAGTTTGTTGAACCCCAACCAATCTCTACGTACCGCTCTCATGGCGCTTGTCTGCTTATATTCGGGAATTCAGTCAATCTTTTTTCATTTTTTACTGGGAGTAGTTCTCACTGGCACCGAGACAGCTCCGATTTCTTGGAGACCTTACGAATCCAAAGCAGGCGATAAATAGTTACCCTGGTTTTCGTTTATTTAATGCAGACTGCCATGTAACCAAGATTGATTGTGTCGGTGCCCAGCGGTCGTGTCACATAAGTTGCTTTGCAAGATGCGGGTATAGATGGGTAATTTGGTTCAATCCATCCTGCGATCCAATAGGGGCTCGGTAGGTTATCGGGAATGCTGCTGGGCCAGATGAGCAACGGCTTTGCTGACGGATTCAACTTTAGCGCTGCTGGAAGACTTAGTTTCCAATAGTCAAAGTCCCAGGCACCGTTGGTACCAAAAAGTCGAGCGACGGGGTTCAAATAAACGTAGTTGTATGGAAAGAGACGAAGTCCTTCCCAGCTTGGAGCAATGAGAGCAAGCGCGATTACCGCAAACACGGTAACTTTCAGGGTGACTTTGGTCATCCGTTGTAAAATTACATTTACTCCGAGTCCGAAGAATATTGCTATCGCTGGGTAAATCATCATGAGGTGACGTGAGGCGTTGTAGAGCACTGGGTGAAAGAAAACGGCGTAGAGCAAAGGTAGTGAGAAGAGAGAAAGAACAGGTAGATACGAGAGCTGAGACGAGTCAAGCAATCGTTGGTAGTTCAGATTGATCTGAGGGATCTTAAAAAAAGTCAATCGGAAAAACTTGACGATCGAAATAGACATTCCAGCGACGATCACTATTTCGATAAGCACGGGCGTTTGGGCGAGAATCCACGCAGGCTCAAACCACCAACGGTTTTCCCTAGCACGCATTACGTGTCCGGCGACGAGGTTGATACCGTTCCAGTATGAGAAGTGATTGCTCATAGTAATTTGATCTCGGAAATAAGTGATTGGATTTGAGTATGAGAGTGGATTCACTGCTGCGCTGAAGAAAAGCCCCAAGATTGTAAGTAATGTCACCAACGCAAGGTCATAATATTTCGTACGTAATAGAAGAATTCCACCAAGACCAAGATAGAAAGCTGTGAGCAAAGTGAGAGCACCGGGCCTGGTTCCAACGCCGGTAATGACGAAAAAGATAACTTCAAAAGAAAAGAAGAGCGAGAGGAAGGTCCTTAACAACTTAATTGACGAATATAAATTGAAAAATCGAGAGCCTGCAATTGAGACACTTTTATTCAATGAGAAAAAGGGGCTTTCTACTTGCCCACCGCTTAGAAGCTTTGTAAAAACGTAGATGAATCCAATCAGACCAAATGCCACTGGTGTGTCCTTGGGATTAAAGAATGCACTTCCCGACCACATCGGAATTGCAAGAAGGCAAGTTGCCGCTGTTACGGAGCTCAGTGAGTTATTCGTTAAAATTTTTGTAGTTCGAAATACGAGGAAACTTGCATAGATTCCCAGAAAAGACATGACGGCATGACGTCCCATAATGCCCGCGGGTGTGACCGAAACGGTTGTTAGCCACCTGTCATTGCCCAAAGCCACATTCAGGACGTGTCCGAGAAACTCGAGAGCATTTCCGCTGCCATCTAGCGGTCGCGGAGTAAGGGAGCGGATCGATACCCAACTGTGAAAATTTAAGAAGTCGTCTCGGAGATATTGTTCATGAAAGGGTTCGTCGTAACTGCTACTTGAGACTAAGCCCCCAACGAAAGTCATAACGCTTAAGGAGAACCAAAGGCATAACAAGAGAACATAGGTAAAAAGTCGTGGAAGATCGCCTCTTATGATAGAAAGAAACTTGGGTTGCACATACACCCCTTTGGTTAACTCTAGTTTTGCACTTTTAAGCGCAGCACGAATTCTAGTGTCGGGAGGATCTGTCGCAAGGAAAGCAGGTTGGCCACCAGCGAAGTTACCTTGGACGACGGCGTCTTTGGTCTTGTCCGGGACGTGGCTTGCGACGCCCGGCACCAAAAGCGGCTTTCTCGACCAATGGAGCGACGTATGCAATCCCGCTTGGCTCTTGTGAGCCGGTGATCGTGATCAAGTCTGTGTGATGAGGTCGAACATCTACGAAACGCGGATAAACACCCGCGCGAGAAGTGAGACCGCGAACAGCGTTTTGCTGCTTGGAGGTAGCAAGAGTTACGACAACGCCAGCTTCACCCGCTCGAGCGGTACGCCCGGCGCGGTGCAGATAATCCTTGTGGTCGGTGGGTGCATCAACGTGAACAACCAATGAGATGCCATCAACGTGAATACCGCGAGCGGCAACATCGGTTGCGACGAGGGCCGCAGTTGGGCTTGCTTTGAAGTGAGCCAAAGTTCGCGTACGTACTGCCTGCGACTTTCCGCCATGGAGTGCGCCGACAGCAACGCCAACGCTTGCAAGTTTATCTGCAAGTCGATCTGCGCCGCGTTGAGTCTTCACGAAGAGAATTGTTTTTCCGTCACGCGCGGCAATTTGCGCAGTGATCTCATCTTTGTCACTTGGGTGCATCACGAGTACGTGGTGCTCCATAGTGCTGACGGAGGCGCGGTCATTTTGAAGTGAATGCGTCTTTGGATTGTTGAGGTACTGCTTCACAAGTGAATCAACACCACGATCCAGAGTCGCACTGAAGAGTAAGCGTTGACCGTTTGGTCGGGCTTGATCAAGAATTTCTTTAACCACTGGCAGGAACCCCATGTCAGCCATCTGATCTGCTTCGTCAAGAATAGTGATCTGAAGATCATCGAGTTGAACTTCGCCTCGATTGAGAAGATCGATCAGGCGTCCTGGAGTAGCGACGAGAATCGGGCAACTCTTGCGCATTGCGGTGATCTGCTTTGCGTAAGGCATTCCACCAGCGATCACTACTGAATCAAGGCGAACCACTTTAGCCAAGGGTGTGATGACATCATTGATCTGTTGAGCAAGTTCGCGAGTGGGTGTGAGAATCAATCCAAGAGGTTTATGTGGCGCGGCTTGCTTACCTTGTAGACGGGTAAGGAGAGCTAAGCCGAATGCGAGAGTCTTTCCAGAACCTGTTTGTCCGCGACCCAAAATATCGTATCCCTTAATCGCATCGGGAAGAGTTGCAACCTGAATCGGGAATGGTGCTGCAATTCCTTGACTAATCAAAAGTTGGGCAAGTTCTGGTGCAATTCCAAGGTCGGTAAAACTCACATCGGTGAGTTCGACTAATTTATGGTGAAGTGCCTGCTCCGTAGTCTCCTGCTCAACATCGGAGATGTAATTGTCATCGGCGCCGAAATCTTCGCTGTAGTGGCTATTGGAGAAATTTTTGCCTGAAGGTTGTGCAGCAGAACGCGCACGAGATGCAAAGTTGTTGGAAGAACTTGGCTTATTGAAATTGCCACGCTTTGGTGTTGCTATTCCACTGTGAGCGCTGCGGGTTCGCGGCGAGTTCTGCGAGTGCCGGACTTGTAAGAGAAGATAGGGCAAGCAAATTGGCAGAAGAACCTGAATTGACCATAAATGAATGGCGCATGCCGACAGTCTTAGCAAAACGTTTTTCAAATTGTTCGGTATATGGCCCAGAGGTCAACCAAAAATCTAGACTTGCTTGTACCGCAGCAGTTAACTCAGTCTCTCCGAAAACTTTTCCCGTAACTGGAACCGGAGAGACGCCTGGAATGAAGGGCAGTTTTCCATGTCGGGTGGCCATCGCCTCCTTGACTATTTGGACGATGTTATCGTCGCTGTCCAGTGCCAATGCCAGCCCCATTCTGTCTACAATTATTATTTTGAGTCCTCTAAAGAATGAGATAAGACTACTGTTTGATCATGAATTCTGCCGTCGGAAGTACATTGCGCCAGTTAGATGGACCAGTTTTGTTAACTGGACATACAGGTTTTAAGGGCACCTGGATGACGCTTCTTCTTGAACATTTACAAATTCCAGTCGTTGGTTACTCATTGCCAGCCGAAAAGGGGTCACTCTTCGATAGGGCGAAACGGGCAGGATCTATTCCCGAGGCATTTTTGGACGTACGGGATCTCGATTCCTTTCGTCGATTCGCCGATATTCATAAGCCCTCTGTGGTCTTGCATTTTGCGGCACAACCGCTCGTTTTAGAGTCATATAGGTCGCCAGTTGAAACTTTTGCCACAAATGTAATGGGAACTGCGAATGTTTTGTCTGCATCTTTTGAAATGAAAACCGTTGAGGCGGTTGCAGTAATCACCACAGATAAGGTGTATCGAAATGATGATTCGGGTCGAGCATTCATTGAAACAGATCCCTTGGCGGGCAAGGATCCATATAGCGCCAGCAAAGTAGGTTCCGAAGCCGTAGTGGCCGCGTGGCAGCAGATTGCAAAAGTTTCTGGCGGTCCGAGTGTTATTTCTCTCAGAGCCGGGAATGTGATCGGAGGTGGAGATTGGGCCGAAGATCGTTTGCTACCAGATTTAATTAGAGGATTCTCAAACAACCAAGTAATTACTCTCCGAAGCCCCAAGAGTACTCGGCCATGGCAGCATGTTCTCGATCCCTTGATTGGCTATTTGATGGCAATTGAACACTTGCTCAATGGCAACAAGGTCAGTGCTCTAAATTTTGGACCTGATACAAAAAGTCTTGAAGTTTGCGAGATCGCCGAATTCGCCCAAAAAACTTGGCCTTTGATCACAAAGATTG